>URRU01000230.1 GCA_900550335.1 uncultured Clostridium sp.
TTTTTAACCCTCTTTTAACAATTGCTTACTATAATGATTTTTTTATAAGTGTTAGTATTTTAATTATGTGATAATTTTACTAATATTTATAGCAATCAGATAAATATAATATGTATAAAATAAAGATGTTGGGAGAGAGAAAAATGACTAAAAGATACTATGATAACAGAGAAATATCATGGCTAAAATTCAACAAAAGAGTTCTTGAAGAGGCTATGGACCAATCAGTTCCTTTAATGGAAAGACTGACATTTGTGTCGATATTCCAGAGCAATTTAGATGAATTTTTCATGGTAAGAGTCGGATCTTTATATGACCAGATGATAGTAGATCCAGATTCTAGGGATAGTAAAACAAATATGACTCCTGAAGAGGAGATTAAAGAAATTGTAAAATATACAAAAAAATTAAATGAGTTAAAAGATGATGCTTACAATAATTTAATGAGAGAAGTTAAGGAATTTGGAATCGAACTAGTAGATTTCCACTCAAGGGTAAAGTGCAATGCAGCGGGGGACTGTGTTGAAGATTTAGAAAATGAATACAGTAAGGCACTAACTTCTGAGGATGAGGAAGTACTAGAAAGATTATTTGATTCAGAAATAAGACCTCTTATCTCTCCACAAATAATAGGGAAAAGACAGCCGTTCCCATTTTTAAAGGAAAAAGAAATTTATGCAATAGTTTCTTTAGAAGGTAAAAGTGGAACAGAAAAATTAGGTATAGTTCCTTGTTCGGGGGATGTTTTTGAAAGATTAATTCAGATTCCATCTGACGACAGAAAATATATTTTAGCAGAAGAACTAATTCTTCACTTTGTAACTAAAATATTTAAAAAGTATAAGGTTAAGAGTAAGTCTCTTATAAGAATAACTAGAAACGCCGATATTGATGAGGAAACAGTATACGACGAGGATTTAGATTATAGAGATACAATGAAAAAGCTAATTAAGAAAAGAAAAAAACTTGCACCAGTTAGAATGGAAATGTCAAGGGAACTTAATAGCTCAGCATTAAAAACACTTAGAAAATACGTTGGATTAGATGATGAGAGTATATTCTATTCTAATTCACCGCTTGAATTTTCTTTCACTAGAAAGATACAGGATAAGCTTAGAAATCATTCAGAGTTATTCTATGAAAAGAGAGTTCCTCAGAAATCGCCTGAAATTTCATCAAGACGTTCTATAATAGAACAGATTGAAGAAAAGGATAAACTTTTATACTATCCGTACAACAGCATGAAGCCTTTCTTAGATATGCTATATGAAGCATCAGAAGACCCAACTGTTGTATCTATAAAAATGACACTTTACAGACTATCAAGCGATAGTAAGATAGTAGATGCACTTTCAGATGCGGTTGAAAACGGTAAGGAAGTTGTTGTATTAGTTGAGTTAAGAGCTAGATTTGATGAGGAAAACAATATAAACTGGTCAAGAAGACTTGAAAAAGCTGGTTGTAGAGTAATTTATGGACTACCTGGATTAAAAGTTCATTCTAAATTATGTCTAATAACAAGAAAGACTGATGAAGGAATAAAATACATAACTCAGATAGGTACAGGAAATTACAACGAAAAAACAGCAAAATTATACACAGATTACTGCTTAATGACAGCTGATAAGAGAATTGCTCATGAAGCAGGTAGAGTTTTTGATAGATTATCTCTTGGAGAAGTTGTAGAAAAATCAGACCTTCTGCTAGTATCTCCACTTTGCTTAAGACAGCCTATCATGGATATGATAGACAATGAAATTGTCAAAGCAGAACATGGAGCACCGGCTTATATAGGTATAAAGATGAATTCTTTAACTGATAAGGGAATTATGAATAAACTTATAGAAGCTTCTAGAGCAGGAGTTAAAGTTCAGCTTATTGTAAGGGGGATATGCTGCTTAATACCAGGAGTAGAGGGTATTACAGAAAACATAGAAGTTATAAGCATAGTTGGCCGTTACCTAGAACACACTCGTGTGTATATATTTGGTGAAGGTAACGATAGTAAAGTTTATATAGGATCTGCAGATTTAATGTCAAGAAATACAATGAGAAGGGTAGAGGTAGCAACACCAATCTTAGACCCAGATATTAAGAAAAGAATTCTTGAAGACTTTGCAATAATGTACACAGACAATGTTAAAGCAAGAAAACTTCTTAAAGATGGCACATACGAACACGTTAAACAGGAAGGAGCTCCTTTAAATTCACAGGAGTATTTCTTTGAAAGAGCTTATAAGGAATTAGAGATGCTAGATAAATAAATTAGACTCTACTCAAAATGAAGAAAGATTGGAGTAATGTCGATGAGATATGGAATAATAGATGTAGGATCAAATACGATTAGATTAATAATTTTTGAATTAAGAGGCACAGAAATAAAACTAATACTGAAAGAAAAAGAACTTTCTGTAATACTAAGCTTTATACAGAACGGTATTCTTATGGAAGAAGGTCTTGAAAGACTTTTAAAAGTATTAAATAGATTTGCTAAAATTTGTGAATTACTTGGATGTGCAGAAGTATTCTGCTTTGCAACTGCTTCACTTAGAAAGGTAGATAACAGTGTTTATGTTGTTTCTGAGATGAAAAAGATTGTAGAAAATACAGAAATAATAACTGGAGAACAGGAAGCATACTACGACTATGTAGGTCTTAGCCAGGTTGTAAAAGACAGAAGTGGTATGGGACTTGACTTAGGTGGAGGAAGTGTGCAGATATTCAAGTTTAAAGATAGACAGGTTTTAGATTCAGTTTCTTTA
>URRU01000231.1 GCA_900550335.1 uncultured Clostridium sp.
ATTTATATATAAAAAAATTATGATACATATTTAGGACTAGAATGCCCACGTTACAATAATTGCTACAAGAATATAAAGTACAAATAAAATTACTCTTCTTACATTCTTTGAAAGTTTTAAGTCTTTATCAAATTTATCTACAAGTATATTCGCACCTAAGCATAATATACATATAGCAAAAAATCTTTTTAGTATTAGTATAGTACCCATTTTTATTTTATACCCACCTTTCGAAGTCAATCAAAGTATATATTAACATAGAAAACAGGTATTCTACAATATTTTTAATAGCAAACTTATTTTTATATCGCCATTTATTATATACCTCTTATATAGTTTATTTTCTTATTTATCTTTTGTCCAATCTGCAGCTGATTCACTTTGTTCTCCACTTATACTCATAAGGTATCCTAAAGCTTCCTCCTTAGTCATAAAAAAGTGTATTCCACCTGTAGAATCTCTCCATCTATCAGGATTAAACCCTTTAGCATAAGCCATTTCTCCAACCTTGTAGACAAAGTCTCCATCTACATAAGATACAGCTTCATCAAATTTAATAGTTTCTGTTGGGTCTGTAACTGTAAGTACTTTAGCTTTATCACATCTACAAGTATTTAATGTAGAGCTTGTTCTTCTAGCATCTGCAGGAATTAAAAGTCTGACAAGTCTAGTATTAAAACAAGTTTTCCATGCTAAAAAAGCACCTGTTTCTGGACACACCATTTTGTAGTGTTTTGTATTTTCATCAGTTTTTATCCCATCCATTTTTGCTTCTTCTAAATTAGCTCCAAAAATATCTGCCCCACTAAAATCTACATTAGTTAAATCTGTATATCTTAAATTAGTAGCATGTAATGTGCAGTTTTTAAAGCTAGCATTAGATAAATCAGCATGTTCAAGAAATACATTGCTTAGATTTGAGTTTTCAAAATCTACATTTGCAAGTTTTACATTTTCAAAATCAGACCAATCTAAATCTACATTTTTTAAATCTAGTCCTGTAAGATCCATATCTTTAAATGCACAATTTTTTAAATCTAGTCTTTCGTTTTCATTTCTATTTTTTAATATATCCAAAAGTTGTTCTTTTTCTATTATTTTTTTCATATATATAACTTCCTCCTTTTGAATAAAAGCCTTTACAATTCAATATTTCTTACTTTTTTACTTACTTTTATTATACCATCTAAGTAAAAAAAGAAGAGATTAAACATTAATTCTAAACTCTTCTTTGTACTATATCTACTCTTTTATTTTTATCCTTCCTTCAACTACAGAATCTAAATGCGTATGACTAGCTAAATACTCCTCTACAACCTGGAATCCTGATGTCGCAGTACATCTAAACTCACTTTCAAAATCTTTCTTCTTAATTCCAAGATTCTTTTCAAGATTTTCAAGATGGTACATTTGAATACCTATAGTATACTTTTTATCATCCTTTATCTTTTCTCCGTCTAATTCTGCTTTTATCAACTTATTTTCAGATTTTGACCAAACAAACTCACTTCCGTATGAAACTTGATAAAATTCACTTACAATATCATCATCTAAAGCTAGCTTAATCATTTTTGATACGAATCTTTTGATAAGTTTTCCACTTGCCTTTGCCACAAAAATCTCATCATCATAAGGATAGAATTCTGTCAAATCCCCAAGAGTAACAACTGGGCCTAATCTCTGTTTTCTCAAGCTTCCACTTCCTAAAAACATAATGTCAACACCTGATACCTCTTTGTGTATATCTGCCATTAAATTTCCTGCCTCTGTTTCTCTTCTTCTTTCAGGATGAGTCAGTTGTCTATTTAATCTAGTTATTATTTTTCCATATTTTTTATCTACTTCTCGTTTATATGTCATTATTAATTCTTCTAGTTCCTTATCCCTCGGACAGTATTCATCCTTTATTGGAATTGTATTCCATTTATAGGAAGCTATTTTATTTTTTTTCGTATCTATAATTAAATCAAATCTACCAATCTGAGAAGTTCCTATCCCAGCCTGAACTATCGGAATTCCATTTACCACTTCAGGCTCGTCTAAAAATGTATGTGTATGACCTCCGATAATCATATTTATTCCCCATTCAGGTTTTAATTTAGATGCTAATACTCTATCCTCTTCAAAACCGATATGAGTTAAAAGAACTGTTAAATCAACATCGTCTGGCTTATATGCATTACAAACCTTTCCAACTTCATCTACAGCATCGTTTATATCTATAAATGGCCCTATCATACTTTCTAACTTTGTCCTTGCAAGAACCATTTCTGTTATCAATCCGATAAACATTATCTTCATTCCGTTTATCTTTATTATCTTATATGGCCTAAATAATCTATTTCCATTTGTTGCAATATACATATTCGCATTTATAATTGGGAATGTCGCACATTTTTCAATAAATAAAAGATGTGCAATTCCGTAATCGACCTCGTGGTTACCTATAGTAGCCACATCTGGCCCAAGTAGATTCATTATCTCTATTGTTGAAATCCCTTTATATTCGCTATCTATAACAGAACCTCTAAACATATCTCCTGATATTGCGTATATAACATTCTGCTCTTCATTTCTTACCTTATTTATATATACGCCGGACACAATCGTAGCCTGAACGCTTGCAATACAGCCTTCTTTTAACTCCTCAACAGGAACGGGGGCTTCATACGCCTCATAATTGCGCGGATAATATCGGAGCAGTTCCTCTGTCGTAGAAACTCCGATTTTCTGGAAAAGCTTTTCTGTTTTTTCTCCTA
>URRU01000232.1 GCA_900550335.1 uncultured Clostridium sp.
CGCAAATATAAAACTTATCTCTTATTTTTTTAGTCTGAATTATATTTGAATCATAGTATCCAGCCATTCCTGATGAAGCAACTAAATACTTATCTCTCATATGTATTAATACATAATTGCTTATTTCTGCCTTACAATTTGGATTGTCAAAGGCCTCTACAATAATATCTGCCTCAGAAAATAACTCCATATTTTCTTTGCTTATTCTTTCATTTACCAAAGTTATATCTACAAAAGGGTTTATTCTTTCAATATTCTCTTTTGTAGCCTCAGTTTTGAGTTTGCCAATATCATTTATAAAATAATTCTGTCTATTTAGATTCGAAGGCTCTACAACATCAAAGTCTGCAAGTATTAATTTTCCTACACCAATTCTTGCAAGGGAACTGGCTATATTAGAGCCAAGCCCCCCTAATCCAAGAATTGCAACTTTTCCTTTTTTCAAAGCCTTATGAACATTTGGCGTATGTCTAGCGGTTAAAAGAGCTTCAAACTCCTCAAGAGTAGGTTTCTTTCCCTTTTGAATAAGTACTACTCTATCATTCTCTTTTAACACTTTATCCTCAATTGGATATCCATTTACAATTATTACATCACAAAGTTTGTTGTATTCATCTCTTACTTCTTTGGCAGTTATACCTTCTTTAGCAGATATTTTCTTTTCATTTAGAAAAATATCCATTATTTTTAACCGCCTCCAACGAAAGCTATTAATTCCACCATAGCTTCTTTATCTGGTATATAAGTATCGTATTCAGATTCATCTACTATTTTCATATCTATCTCAACAACTACTCTATTCCTATCTATTTTGTAGTTATCTAATATCTGGGAAACAGTAGTCCCTTCTGGAAACTGTACTTCTTTTCCATTAACTTTCATATATTGCACCTCCATTTCGTTGCAATATTTATTAATTTATCTTAATAATTATATATTTTATCTTTAATAAATAATTCTAAATATACAATATCATTTAATTACCTACATAAATATTAGTCAAATACTAAATCCACTTCTTCACCGTTGAATATTTTATTAACTGTTCTAAGTGCACACATTTTTCCGCACATAGTACAACTATCTTCATGTTCTGGTTTAGAAGAATCTCTGTATTTTCTTGGTTTTTCTGGATCTAATGCTAATTCGAACATTGTAGCCCAATCTAATTCTGCTCTAGCTTTAGACATAGCGTTGTCCCATTCTCTAGCACCTTTTATTCCTTTTGCTATATCTCCTGCATGTGCTGCTATTTTTGTTGCAACTATACCTTCTTTCATGTCATTTAAATCAGGTAATCTTAAGTGTTCTGCTGGAGTAACGTAGCATAAGAAGTCAACACCTTTAGATGCTGCAAGTGCACCACCTATTGCACTAGTTATATGGTCGTATCCTGGAGCAACGTCTGTTACTAGAGGTCCAAGTACATAGAATGGAGCTTCATGACATAATTTCTTTTCTAACATTACATTAGCTTCTATTTCGTTTATTGCCATGTGTCCTGGCCCTTCTATCATAACCTGTACATTTCTTTCCCAAGCTCTCTTAGTAAGTTCTCCTAAGTTTATAAGTTCCTGTATCTGAGCGTAGTCAGTAGCATCTGCTATAGAACCTGGTCTACAAGCATCTCCTAAGCTTAGAGTAACGTCGTATTTTTCGCATATATCAAGTATTTTATCGAAGTTAGTTAGCATAGGGTTTTCTTTATTATTCATGTACATCCATCCAAATAATAGAGAACCTCCTCTTGATACTATATGAGTTAATCTCTTATCTTTAGCTATTCTATCTCCTATTTCTTTAGTAAGACCTGCGTGTATTGTCATAAAGTCTACACCGTCTTTTGCATGCTGTTCTATAACCTGTAAGAACTGTTCTTCTGTTATTTTTACTAATGCAGTTTCAGTAAATCCAACAGCATCATACATAGGAACAGAACCTATCATTGCTGGAGATATTTCTACTACTTTTTCTCTGAATTCTCTTGTTTTACCATAGTTACTAAGGTCCATTATAGCTTCTGCTTTCATTTCTATAGCAGTTTTAACTTTTTCTAATTCCCGGTCTATATCCTTACAGTCTCTTGATATACCAAGGTTTACGTTTATTTTAGTTTTTAATCCTTTACCTATACCTTCTGGGCTAAGTGATTTATGATTTTTGTTAGCTGGGATAACTACTTTCCCCTGAGCAATTAATTCTCTTAATTCCTCTACGTCCATCATTTCTTTATCAGCAACTATTTCCATTTCTTTAGTTATTATACCTTTTCTAGCTGCATCAAGCTGTGTAGTGTAAGTCATACAAATACCTCCATTTTTTGTATATTGAAAGCAATTTTTGCCCTCTTTTCGTTATTTTTTACAAATAAAAAAGTGCTTCCCTTACTTAGGAAAGCACTTTCATCTTCTATATTAGTTTTGTACTTTTTATTTGTTGTACTCAAACTTTTACTCTATTGAAAATTATTCTACCAGCTTCCCTTCGCAAGCATTATCTTGATCAGGTGTTTAGGGTTTGTAAGTTTTTGGCTTTCTCTCTCAGCTGACCTTATTTCAGCGCCCCTAGCGTCGATATTATGTTTTTAACACTTCACTTAATAAATGGTGAAGACTTTTTCATTTGATTTGAGTATATCATAACAAATTAATTTGTTCAAACATTTTATTTTTTGATTTATAAAACTTTAGTATAAAATACTAAAAATCTATTTATAAAAAATATCAAATATCTAGCTCTAATTAAATATATCTATT
>URRU01000233.1 GCA_900550335.1 uncultured Clostridium sp.
CCATTTCAACCATCTGGTATTCTACATCTGCTTCGTCCATTATTCTTCTTAATTCAGCTATATATTCAGCATTTGCATCATTTGATCCGTTCTTGCCTCTAGCACCTGTGTGTTTATTGAATGTTATACCTTTTCCTAAGAATGCTGAGCTTCTCTTTTCAAATACTTCTGCAAATAGAGGATCATAGCAAGCACTTACATCTGATGATAACATTTTAGAATTTTGAAGAGCTCTTCTTACTTTAACATTTGAATCACCTTCAGTTAATGCAACTAATTCTGCTACCATATTTTCGAAGTATTTTGACTGCATTCCTGTTGCACCCATACTTCCTATTTCTTCTTTATCTACTAGTAAGCAGCAAGATGTTCTTTCTGGATTTTCAACTTCTAACATAGCGAATAATGATGGGAATGAGCATATTCTATCATCATGTCCATATGCAAGTATCATACTTCTGTCTATACCACAGTCTCTAGCTTTTCCAGCTGGAACTATTTCAAGTTCTGCTGACTGGAAATCTACTTCTTCCATTCCATATTTTTCACATAATATTTTTAGTATATTTGCTTTTACTGCATCTTTTTCGTCTTCTTTTAATTCTGTTTCTGAAAGAGGTTTATTTCCTATTAATAGGTCTAAATTTTCTCCTTCTATAACTGTAGCTGCTTTCTTTTCTAACTGAGCTGCTCCTAAATGTATTAATAAATCTGTTATTACAAATACTGGATCTGTTGGGTCTTCTCCTATATTAACTTCTACAACAGAACCGTCTTTTTTAGCTACTACACCGTGAAGTGATAATGGAGTTGTAACCCACTGATATTTTTTTATACCACCGTAGTAGTGAGTATCTAAGTATCCTAATCCATCTGTTTCATATAAAGGATTCCGTTTTACATCTATACGTGGAGAATCTATATGTGCTCCTAGTATATTCATACCATGAGATATAGGCTCTTTACCTATCTGGAATAAAGCTAATGATTTTTTCATACAAGCAGCATAAATTTTATCACCTGCTTTTAATTCTTTTCCCTCAGCTATTACGTCTTTGATGTTTCTGTATCCTGCTTCTTCAGCCATTCTAACTGATAAAGTAACACATTCTCTTTCTGTTTTACCTTCATCTAAGCATTTTTTGTATTTTTCATTTACTTCTTCTAGTTCTTTAAGCTGACAATCGTTGTATTTTGTCCAAAGATTTTTTGACATTTCAAAAGCCCTCTTTCTTTATTAAGTATATTTATTTTATATTCTGTTACTAAAAGTTTTTAGCAAAATGTATATTTAAAGTGTAGCGGATAACCGCTACACTTTTTATCAATATTATTTATTTTTAAATTCATCTAATGCCATTAACTTAACAAGTTTCTTTCTTAATATAAATAGCATTACTGCGAATACTATAAGTACTCCTGATATTGTTCCAAATATCTGAACATATCCCATTGTTGAAGTAAGTCCTGCTAATTTACCTGATAGTAAGTTTGCAAAGAAGTTACTTAGATACCAAGCACCCATTGCAAGTGATCCATATCTCACTGGAGCAAGCTTATTGAACATTGCCATACCTATTGGAGATATACAAAGTTCACCTAATGTTAATAAGAAGTATGCTAATAATACGAATAATATATTCATCTTAACACTTCCGTCTAATACACCACCAAGAGTTCTTATTCCTAATATTAAAACTACGAATGCTGCTGCTGTTAATAACATACCTAATGCCATTTTTGTTGGTATTGGTAAGTCTCCTCTTTCAGTTTTTTCTAGTTTTAACCATAAGTTACCTAGTATTGGAGAGAATGTTACACATAGTATAGCATTGAATGATACTAACCATGGAACTGGTATATTAAATCCGCCGACTTTTCTATTAACTAAATCATTCATTAATATTGAGAATGAAGTCTGAGTCTGGAACCATGCAGCCCAGAATAATACGACGAATACAAATAATACTGCCATTGCAACAATTCTTTTCTTTTCTGTTTCTGTTAAAGGTTTGTGTTCATGTTCATGATGATGTTCTTCTGTTGATGCTTTTGTTTTCTTATTAGCTTTTTTATTTACTGGATATTTACCAACTTCTCCTAACCATTTTGGAGACATTACAGCTATGAAAACAGCTACAAAGAACATTACTATAGCTGACATTAAGAATATATATCTATATCCATAAGATAATATTTCTCCACTTGCTGATATTTCAGCGAACCATTTATCTGCTATAAGACCTGAGAATATTGGACCAAAGAATGAACCTATGTTTATAGCCATGTAGAATAGAGCATATGCTGCATCTTTTCTACTTAAATCATCTTGGTCATAAAGAGAACCAACAAGGTTACTTATCTGTCCTTTAAAGAACATACCTGCTAATATAAGGACTAATAATCCCATCCATATACCACCTATTGATGGTTTTGCAAAGAATAGAGTTAGATAACCTAATGCTGTTAGTATTGAACCTAATACTAATGATTTTTGGATTCCTAAATAGTTATCTGTTATCCATCCACCAAGAATAGAACCCATATAGTTTACCGCTGTATAAAGACCTATTATTGATGATGCCTTAGCAACGCTAAGACCTAGACCGTTAGCACTAACATCTGCTGTTAAGAATAGTATAAAAACAGATGAGAATGCATATCCACAGTAGCTCTGAAGTGCTATAGAAATATTTACTAGCCAAAGCCCTATTGGATGCTTAGTTTTTTCTGACATAAGATTTTCCTCCTTTA
>URRU01000234.1 GCA_900550335.1 uncultured Clostridium sp.
ATAAGTACTGCTTGCAGGCTATTTTTTATAATGAAAATAAATTTGTTATAAATTTTATACCTTTCTAATATATTTGTGATGTGATACATGTTATAATAAGAAAAAATTCAAATTTGGAGGCAAAAGATTATGGATTATATCAGAGACAGAGAAAGTAATATTCCTTTTAGCTTACACTATAGCAGGATAGTAGATATTCTAATTGATGAAAACAAACTATCTTTAAAGATGAATCCGATATTTCAATATATCGATAATGAAGAAAAATGTCATAATGGAATAATTGAATTCACAAATATTGATAAATATGCATGCGATATTATGATATTTAACACTCCTTATGGCTATGATGGAGTAAAATCTTTTTCTGGGAAAGAATTGTCTCTTGAGGAATTTAAAGAACAATACCTTAATGCAGAATTTGAAATCATTACAGAGGGATATTGTGGATATGACACAACATTTCAGGGATATATTTTTCAAGATGGAAACGAGCAACTTTTTGCAATCATGAGAATATGGAATATGGGTGATATGATATATCGAATTTAATAATTCAAATTTGTTAAACTTAAATAATAAAAAGCCAAGAAGATTAATTTATCTCTTAATCCTCTTGGCTTTTATTATTTTACAAACTCTTATCTAGCATCAAAACGAAATACTAGGTATAACTGCAACTGTATTTCTTAGCAGACTAAAATTTTGCATATAACCACAGATTAATTTGCATCGACAATTCTGCAAGTGCCAATACAGCTCTTAAATCAGACAAAAGACTAAATAAAACTTATTAAAAGATAACAAAATAAGGACAATATTTATAACTACTACTCCAGCGACAATCTGCAGACGTGTATTTTAATTACAACGGAACATATTACATGCACAAACGTCGAAGCCTGGAGCGGATAGTAGTTATAATATTGTCCTTTTCATTTTACTATCTTTTCAATAAATTTATTTAGTTTTCGTCATCAAATACCATATCATCTCTGAATCCTTCAAGCATTCCTTCTAAATCTTCCTTAATATTTATTATATATCCTGGAACATATTCTGGTTCTTCAACAACCTCAACAGGACATAGTTCAAACGCTGGAAGCTGAACATCGCTAACAGCAATATCTATCCCCTTCATATCATTAAGAATTTCTACAGAATTCTCAAATTCCTTCTTAGCTAGCTTTTCAAAAATTAAATTGCTCTTTTTATAATAAAGGCATCCTAACATATAAGCACATTTTCTGCTTCCTTTTTCAACGCCTTCTTTATAATACTCTTCAGCTCTATTGAAATCATTCCGTTTATAATAAAGCCGTCCTAAATTTTCAACAGATTCTATACAATTATTTAGCTTAGCTTTTTCATACCATCTAGTTGCCTCTTCAATATTTTCATCAGAAATATCAGAAATAACCCCCATCATATGCTGGCAGTATGTATTTCCTTCCTGTGCTGGCACTCTAAATCTATTCTTAGCTTCATCATACATACCTTCATAATAGTATATTCTACCTAGATGAACCATTGCGTTTAAATGATTTGCTGCAGCTGCTTGTTCAAAATATTTTATTGAGCCTTTTACATTTCCTAAATTTTCATATATACAAGCTAATCTATACGCTGACGGAATATCTCCATTTTCTGCAGCTTTTTTGTACCAAGTAATTGATCCTTCTATATCTTCTCTATCATCATAAATCTTAGCTAATTTTATCTGGCAAGAAAGTTTTCCTGGAAGCTTTTCAAAATAGCTTATTGCACTATCCACAGCTCCTGTTTCCATGTATAAATCAGCTAAATTTTCTATTGCAGGTCTACATTTCATATCTATAGCATCTTTAAAAAGCTCTACTGCTCTGCTATATTCTCTCTGTTCAAAGCAAATTCCACCAAGGTTATTAGTTGCTTCAATTATACCTTCATTACTAGCTTCTTCGTATAATTCCTTAGCATCTACAATATTTCCTTCTTTATTAAATAAATTTGCCAGTCTAAATTTAGACATAATATGTTCCTGAGATATAGCTCTTTCATAATATTCTATTGCACCATCTAAATCTTCTTCTCTATCATATATATATGCTAATCTATACTGAGATTTCATATCGCCATTATCTGCACTTTTTTTGTAGTATCTCTCAGCCTCATCAAGATTGCCTTCCATTTCCATAAGCATACCTAAATTAAAGCAAGCCTCATTGTATCCAACTTTATAAAGCTGTTTGTATAGATTTATCGCTTCCTTTATCTCACCCATCTGAGTATAGAAAACAGCTAAATTATACATACAATCGTGGTCCTCATATCTGCTTCCTTTTTTAAATATTTCAAATGCTTCTTCTTCTCTACCAAGCATATTGTAAAGCACACCTAGGTTGTAGCAAGCCTTTCCATAATCATGGTCTACCGCATCTAAAAGAACTGCTTCAGCCTTTTCATAATTTTTTAAGACATAATAAGTAACACCCATATTGTTCCGTGCAGCTAAAAGTCCTATTTCAACCGCTTTATCGTACCAATAAAGTGCATACTGATAGTCCTCTTCTGAGAATTTTATATTACCTATATCTAAAGCTGCTTCATCTTTTCCACTTTTGTAAGCTATTTTATACCATCTTTCAGCTTCTTCTAATTCTCCCATATCTTCAAAAATTGTTCCTAGTGCATACTGAGATTTTATATTCCCTTCACTAGCAGCTTCTTCGTATTTTTTTATAGCAGCTTCTGTTTTTCCTAATTTATATAATA
>URRU01000235.1 GCA_900550335.1 uncultured Clostridium sp.
CTTTTATTTGTATAAATATTAATTCTTTTAGATTTCTTTTACAATACATTTTGTATGAACTGTAGTTTTTAGTGCTTAAATGGTAATTTAAAACGATATAATTTGCAAAATAAAAAGAACCATAGCAAGACCATAGTTCTATATATAAAAAGAAAGGAACACCTATAAGGCATCCCTTCCCTCTGATATGATTTATATATTGATTGTAAAATTGAGAGGACTAATTTATTTTATTCTTTCCATGTATCCACTTGGATGGAAGAAGAATACCTGTCTATTTCTACTGTTTACAAAGTATCCCATATCTCCTTCTTCATCTGGTAAGAATACGAAACCTTTTAATTTTTTAGCCTGTAAAGCATCAAAATCTTTTTCAGTTCCCATGTATATATATTTAACACTATTGTCCATTTTGTTTAATATATTTAAAGCCTGTTTTTTGTTTATTAACTTGTTGGCTTTTTTAGCTTTTTTATTAACTACAGTTGTTGTAACTACTTTGCTTGATTTTGTTGCTGCTGATACTGTTCCAACTGTTGGTGCTATCATTCCTCCAACTAATACTGCACAAAGTGTAGCTATCATTATTGTTCTTGTGGTTTTTTTCATATCGATCACTCCTTTATTTGTGACATCTATATATAATTGCATTTTGGGTTAGCTTTTATAATTTCGTCATTTAAAAATTTATTTGTCTTAATTTATTTTTATTTATCTTGTTATACTTATTTTACCACCAAAAAGCACAAAAAAAGATTACACCTCTGTCATTTTGAGTTACATATTTGTAACGATTTTTGGCATAAATGTAATCTTTTGTAATTTCTTATTTTATGAATTTTTTATTAGTTGTAATCTTATTCTTATAATTTTGAACTATAAATTTTATTTTATAATCCTTTTAAATCATAGTTTTCTAGGAATGATTTAAGTGTAGCGTATATTTTTTCTGTTCCGCCAACTTCATTTGATTCTATATTTAAAGCTAAAAGAGGTTCGTGAAGTGATATTCTTATTAAGAACCATCCATCTTCTCCTTCTCCTGTGCAGTTAGCTCTTATTCCTTCATAGTTTTTAGGAACTAATGACCAATTTTCACTTTCTTCAACGAATACACTTAATTCTGATAGTATCTGTTCAGCGTATGGTCTGAAATCTTCTTTGTTTATTCCTATTCTTACTTCTTTTTCTTCTACTGCTTCTTTTAAATCAGCTATTAATGATTCTATAGTTTTTCCTTCTTTAGCCATTTTAGCAGCTTTTATAAGTATTTTAGCTATTAAATAAGCTCCGTCATCAAGGAAGTAGTTTTCTTTTATTGCAGCATGTCCAGAAGTTTCTATTGCTAAATGACATTCTTCTCCCTCGTTGTTTAATCTTATAGCTTCATTTATTACATTTTTGTATCCTCTTTTGAATCTGTGGTGTTTTCCACCATGATTTTCTATGAATTCAGCTAATCCTACAGATGTTATTGAATCTGTTACTATTGTAGTGTTAGGATTTTCTTCTAATAATATTTCAGATATTACAGCTATAAGAGCATTTTTGTTTATGAAAGATCCATCTTTTCCAACTAATGCAGCTCTATCTACGTCTGTATCGAATATTATACCTAAGTCAGCTTTGTTGTCTACAACAGCTTTACTTATACTTGCCATAGCTTCTTTATTTTCTGGATTTGGTATATGGTTAGGGAACATTCCGTCTGGTTCCAAGAACTGGCTTCCTTTTGTATCAGCACCTAATTTTTCAAGTACTTTTTCGGCAAAGAATCCACCTGCACCATTTCCAGCATCCACTATTATTTTCATTCCATTAAATGGTTTTTCGTAGCAAGATTCAGAGTTTACACCTTTTCTTATTTTATCTACTAATACTTCTGCATAATCATTTATAAGGTTTCTTTCAGATATAGAACCTTTTTCAGCTGCTTCTACTGTTTTTCCTTCACATACTATATCTAGCATTGCTTTTATGTCAGCTTTTTCAAGCCCACCATTTTCTGTAAAGAATTTTAGTCCATTATAGAAGAATGGTAAATGACTTGCAGTTATCATTATTGAACCATCACATTTGTATCCGTCCATAACTGTTGTCATAAACATAGATGGAGTTGTTGATAATTTACAATTTACTACATCACATCCCTGAGATGTTAATGCTTCTATTATTGTATTTCTAAATTCTTCTCCAGTTATTCTTGAATCATTTCCTACAGCTACAACTATTTTTTCTTTTCCAGTTTTTTCTTTTAACCATACATGGAATGCTCTAGCTATTTTTTCTACTTCTACTTTTGTAAGAGTTACTTCTTTTTCATCATTAGGGTATGCTACCCCTCTTATATCTGTTCCATTCTGTAATTTATATATTTTTTCCATAATAAATTCTCCTACCTCTATTTTAGTTATCATTTTAATTATAGAAATAATTTGAGATATATGCAATAATTTCAAGAAAAAATAATATTTAAAATAGATTTTATTAATAATATATTACATTATTTTCTATTGAATATTTGAAATTTACTTTTGACTTTTCAATGTTTTCATGATAACATAAAATCACAAATAGTTACAGCAGACACTATTTATGTATTTTTTATAATTTACTTTATAATTTAAATTTTATTTTTAATTTTCGACATTTATCAATAATGTTTTTAATTTGAATCATTATATTCTGAATACACAACAAAAATAGCTTTAGATTCAAAACAAGCAATAGGAAAACTCCTATTGCTCTTTT
>URRU01000236.1 GCA_900550335.1 uncultured Clostridium sp.
CTTTATTTATTTACAGAAAAATGTCGATATTATTTTATTTTTTCAATTTTATTATTTTTATATTTATGTTATAATGATATTGTTATTTAAGAGAAAATTTAATATTTAGGAGGAATAAAATGCAAGAAAGTAAAAAATCAGCAATACTAGAATTTTTCGGTCTTATTTTAGGATGTATATCTATGAGTGTTGGGATAAATGCATTCCTTAAACCTCATACAATAGCTCCTGGTGGGTTAAGTGGGTTATCAGTAGTTTTAAATAAGGTTACTGGGATACCAGTATCTGTAATAATGCTTATAATAGGTATTCCACTTGTTCTACTTACTTTCAAAATAATGGGTGTTAAAAACTCAATGAAAACTCTTTTCGGTACTTTACTGTTCTCATTTATGGTACAGGCTACTGATGGATTATCTCGTATGAATTTAACACACGATGCACTACTATCAGCAATAGCAGGTGCTGTTCTTATCGGACTTGCTCTAGGTATAATGTTTAAGGTTGATGCTTCAACTGGAGGAACGGATTTAATAGCACTTATACTTAGTAAGAAATTCCCTAACCTAAAACCAACTCAGTTTATGAGCTGCCTTGACGGTATGGTCGTAATATCTGCTGGTATAGTAAACAGAAGTATAGAAACAGCTCTTTACTCTGGATTAGCTCTTTTCATAATAGTTAAAATCGCTGACATAGTAATGGAAGGATTTGAAAGTTCAAAAGCTTTCTTCATAATAAGTGAAAAAGAAGAAGAACTAAGATCTGCAATAACTAGTGAACTTGATAGAGGTTTAACTATAATAAATGCAAGAGGTGGATATACTAACGAAAATAAAGACTTATTCCTTGTTGTGCTTAATAATAAGAGACAGGAAAATGGACTTAAAAAATTAGTTAAAAGAATAGATCCAAAAGCTTTCTTAATCGTTACAGATATTCATGAAGTACTAGGAAATGGATTTAAAGAAATAGAATAAAATTATAGGCCTATCGTAATAATTCGATAGGCCATTATTTTATCTAATTACATATTTTCTACTAAGTTTAACATTTTTTCTGGGTCTTCAGCAGCTTTTACCTTGCCATTCGCTTCAATGATTACCCCTTCCTCATCTATAAGGTAAGTAGTTCTCACAACACCCATTGAAACTTTTCCAAAATTCTTCTTTTCTTTCCAAACATCATAAGCCTGAATAGCTTCTAATTCTGTATCTGAAAGAATTGTAAAAGAAAGTCCCTGTTTTTCTTCAAATCTCTTATGTGATGCTACACTATCTTTACTAATTCCAAGAACAACAACACCATTTTCCTCAAACTTAGGTGCTCTCTCACTATAACCACAAGCCTGTTTTGTACAACCAGGTGTATTATCCTTTGGATAGAAATATAGAAGAACCTTTTTACCTCTATAATCCTCTAAACTATGCATATCTCCATTCTGATCAGGCAGTGTAAAACTTGGCGCCTTAGTACCTACTTCTAACATATCTTATCCCTCCATATAAAACAAATTTAATAAATTTACTATTTCATTAATATATTCATTATATACCCATATTATAACATTTATAAACTTCTTATTCACATTAGTAATCAAGAAATAAAAGAGCATCTTCTAGTAGAAATTTTTTAATCTGATTCTTTCCCCTAAGGATGTTTTAATATTTTGTTAGAATATTAGAATGGGGGGTTGTTTGCGATATTTAGAAAGCGACTCTTTTTAGGATTTGGATAACATATTAAATTCCACTGACAATCTGCATGGCACTTTTTTCAATAGTTTCGAGCAATGCTCGAACTAGACAGAAAAAGTGCCGAAGCCTGGAAGGGAATTAATATGTTATAAAAATCCTTAAAAAAAGAGGTTGCTGCTAAATATCGCAACAACCCCTCTGTATTTCAACGAAATATTAATGTCCTCCGCATTCTCCATGATGTTCATGTTTGTTACATACGCTTCCAGTTGATTTTAAGTTTCCAGCTACATAAGCTTCTACTGCAGCCTTAGCTTCACCAGTTGCACCTGTTATAACTTCTATATTCTTTTCATTGAATATTTCTATGGCGCCACCGCCCATACCGCCAGATATAACAACTTTAACACCCATATCATTTAAGAAATTAGGTAAAAATCCTGGTTTATGTCCTGGATTTGCTATTGATTCTTCTTTCACTATTTTTCCGTCTTCAACATCAAATATATTGAAGTTTGAGCAATGACCAAAGTGTCCTGCTACCATTTTTTCTTCACTTGCTACTGCTATTTTTAACATCTTAATACCTCCATATAATAACGTCATAAATTTGCGACTGAATTTAAATTATTTATTTATAAAGTCTCAACAGATCCTGAGGCTAAATAATCAATCTTATCTCCCATGATTTCTTTAAGTCTTTCATATGCTGGAATTCCTGTGCAATGACCTGTATAGAACTTAGCTCCTGTTTCTAATAAGAATTTTCCTACCTCATCTACATAACTAAAATCCGCATCTGCGTCTGCATTTTTCCAAGAGAAATGGAATCCTCCTATCACGAAATCTGGGTATCTTCCTTCATTTTTGTAGAACTGTTTTAGTATATTAACTATTCCATTGTGTGAACATCCTGTAAATAGGACATACTTCCCATCTTCTTTTATAATTGTATTTTGCTCATGTAAGAACTTATCCTGAACTATTTCTCCATTCTCTTTCATAAAAAGACCGGAATTTGATGCAGGTAGTGGAGTTTCATGTGCT
>URRU01000237.1 GCA_900550335.1 uncultured Clostridium sp.
ATTCATAGTATTATTTTTAATTATAACATATATACATACATATTTCCAATAAATAACCCTTCTTTTTTTAGATAAATAATCAAAAATAACAAAGTAATTAATGATATAAACTCTGAATCTCCCACGACTAAAGTCACGAGTGTTCTTGGCTAGTTTAATAAACCAACTTTTCCCAAGTATGAAAAAGGAGACCTAATAAAAAGTCTCCTCCATAATTAAAAAATATTTTTCGTCTTTTTCTTCTTTAGCAGGATCTGCTATTTCATGTTTAACTTCTTTCTTTTCTGTAACAGTTCCTATAGCCCATTTTTCGAAAGGCATTTTAGTTCTGTTTGGTCCAACTTCAAGAACAACTCTTTCTTCTTCAACTTTTGCAACAGTAGCACAAAGTCCTCCTATTGTAACAACTTTATCCCCTACATTTATAGAGTCTCTCATCTGTTTAAGTTCTTTGTCTTTTTTCTTCTGAGGTCTTACTAATAATAAGTAGAATACACCAAATACTACTACCCATAAAACTAAGCTCATTATTAACTGCTGTGTTGGCATAATAATCTCTCCTTTTAATATACAATATTCCCTTTTCTCTCAAGGTCTAAAGAATATTATAACTCATTTGTATGTATATATCAAATAGATAAATTATTTAATCTCCTAATAAAAAGAGAAGAAATACAACTACTCACCACTCCAGGCTTCAGCGTCCCATTCATTAATATAACACCTTTATAAGAATGGGATATGTTGCATTTTCTGAGCATTTTTGCAGATACGATATTTATAAAATGATAAAGGCTGTTATCAACGATTTTGTATGCAGCACTTTTCAAACGTAAAACACAAGTAATTCGCATCGACAATTCTGCAAGCGCCACATACATTGAAATGTGTTACATAAAATATGTGGCGCTGAAGCCTGGAGAAAGAATACTTGTGTTTACGTTAAAGGGCTGCTACAAAATCTTGTAACAGCCCTATCATTTTATAATTCGTATCCGTATTTTGTGAAGAATTCTTCTCTGAAATCAAGTAATCTATCTTCTCTTATTGCCTGTCTTATGTTTTCCATTAATTTTAATAAGAAGTGAAGGTTATGAGTAGTTATTAATCTCGCACCTAACATCTCATTAGTTTTTATAAGATGTCTTATATAAGCCTTAGTGTAGTTTCTACAAGTGTAGCAATCACATTCTGGATCAAGTGGAGTGAAGTCTTCTGCGTAAGTCGCATTTCTAACAACAACTTTTCCCTGACTTGTCATCGCAGTTCCGTTTCTCGCAATTCTTGTAGGTAGAACACAGTCAAACATATCCACCCCTCTTATTACACCTTCGATTAAATCATCAGGACTTCCAACACCCATTAAATATCTTGGTTTGTCCACTGGCATAAATGGAGTTGTATGTTCTAATATATCGTACATCATCGGTTTTGGCTCACCAACACTTAGTCCACCTATTGCATAACCTGGTAAATCTATTGCAGTTATTTCTTTTGCTGACTGCTCTCTTAAATCCTTGTACATTCCACCCTGGATTATTCCAAATAGTGCCTGTTTTTCTGGATTTTTGTGAGCTTCTTTACATCTTTCTAACCATCTAGTAGTTCTTTCTAAAGAATTTTTAACGTATTCTCTACTAGCTGGGTATGGAGCACACTCGTCAAATGCCATCATTATGTCTGAACCAAGTGCATTCTGTATTTCCATAGCTTTTTCAGGAGTTAAGAAATGTTTAGAACCATCTAAGTGAGATCTAAATTCAACCCCTTCTTCAGAAATTTTTCTAAGTGGCCCAAGTGAGAATACCTGGAATCCACCACTATCTGTTAATATTGGTTTGTCCCAGTGCATGAATTCGTGAAGCCCTCCAGCTTTTTTCACTAATTCGTGACCTGGTCTTAAGTATAAATGATATGTATTTGATAGGATTATCTGTGATCCTATTTCTTTTAATTCTTCTGGTGTCATTGATTTAACTGTTGCCTGTGTCCCAACTGGCATGAATATTGGAGTTTCTATATCGCCGTGTGGAGTGTGTAGCACACCTAATCTCGCACCGCTCTGTTTACAAGTTTTTATTAATTCGTAAGTTACTGCGTACATCTTCTCATCCTTTCTTTTAAGTATTTTTGATTATTTAATGAGTTACTATTACCTAACTCTCAACTTCATCATCTTTTTCTTCATTTTTCTGGCAAGTACATACATGATTCTTATCTTTTCTGTTTTTGCAGAATATTGGAAGTGCCTTGCATACAAAGTCTACCTTGTGATCCTCTAACGTCTTTTCATTTTCATCATCTTCATGATGGTCTATCAAGTATTTTTTAATTATAAATAGCCCAGCTATTGCAATTACTCCTAAAAGTATCTCTAACATGCCCTCTTTTTTAGGGATTAAAAGCATTTTTCTCGCAATCGCATATAAAAGTGCTTCTATCAGAGCTCCCGGTAAATGTAGTGAAAGCATTACAACAAGCTCAACTCCTATAACCAGAAGTAGTATCTGCCCAAGCATGTCATTTAGCTGTTCATACTGAATTATATTCTCAAAATTAACTATATAAGTGTCCCATATAAGTCTCAGAACATCTATTGTTCCCAAAAATACAGCGATTAATACAACCGCTGCAAGAATTTTTTCGAAAATAAATGCTGTATTTAAAATAAACCCATTCTTTTTGTGCTTCAAAATTCTCAACCCCTAGTTTAAATTTTTAAATCTATTTG
>URRU01000238.1 GCA_900550335.1 uncultured Clostridium sp.
AGGTTAATACTATATAAATAGTATTATTTTTTACAAAGATAATTGTTATTATTTTTACATTTTTATTTAGGAGGGTTTTATGAAATTATATATTAGTGCAGACATTGAGGGTTGTTGTGGAATAGTCGACTGGAATGAAACTTTTACAAACAATCCAGAATGGGATACATTTAGAACTCAAATGACTAAAGAAGTTGCTGCTGTTTGTAATGCAGCTAATAAATGCGGTTTTGATGAAATTATAATAAAAGATGCCCATGAGGACGGAAGAAATATAATTTATGATATGTTGCCAGATATTCCTAGCATCAAGCTTATTAGAGGTTGGACAGAAGATCCTCTTTGTATGATGTCTTGTATAGATGAAAGTTTTGATGCTTGTGCATTTGTAGGATACCACTCTGGAGCATGCTCTGATGGAAATCCACTATCTCATACAATGTATCTTAAATTTGACTATATAAAATTAAATGGAGAATTTGTATCTGAATTTATAATAAATGCATTTACAGCTGCTTATTTTGGTGTTCCAGTTGTATTCTTAAGCGGTGATAAATCTCTTTGTAATATAGCAAAAATTTTAAACGAAAATATTTTAACCACTCCTGTTTTAGAAGGTAATGGTGGTGCATCAATTTCAATTCACCCTAATCAAGCAATTAAACTAATAGAATTGAACTCTGAAAAAGCATTTAAAAGTAATTTAGATACTTGTAAAATTGAACTTCCAGAGTACTTTGAAGCTGAAATACGATTTAGAAATCATAAAGATGCACATAAAGCATCTTTTTATCCAAATGTATTGAAAAAGGATGAAAAAACTGTTATCTTCAATACAGATGACTATTTTGAATTTTTGAGGATGTTAATGTTTATTTAATTTAATTTTGTAATTATTTATGTTTTGAAAGTATTATTTTTTAGGTGGTGAGTTCAATTTCTAAAAAAGGAAAAAATTCAATATTTGCAATGCTTATAACTTTGATTATTGTTATGGCAATTTCGTTTGGTATTATTTATGCAGTCACTACTTTTGTAGGCATTGGGCTTATGACTCTAATAGGATTTGAGTACAATTCTATTCCAGCGGTATTTTTATTTTTCTTTATTTTTGTATGTTTTACTATACCGCTAGATTTTATTAGTACCTCTATTCTAGATTTTGTTCGTTTTAAAGGTCGTATTCCAGAGTCTTTTTATAAGGTTTTAGAGTTTTTTGTAGAAGTAGTTTTAGTTTTATTGGGATTATTAGTTGTTGATAGTATTATGAAGTCTATATCTATTCCTTTTAGGACTAAAATTCTATTTTCTGTACTATTGTATGTTTTTACATCTTCAATAGAGTACATGTTTTCAAAGGATAATAATGAAAATTAAAAAAGTGCTATCACATATGTGATAGCACTTTTTTATATTATAACATTTCTACAAATGCTTCAAATCTAGTTTTTAACTGTTCACTATCTGACTGAGAGTAATCAGTTTCTAATGAAAGGAATGATATTCCTTTTTCTTTAGTAACGAATTCTTTTATTCTTGCACTTTCAACAGTGAAAGTATGGCAAGCAGTTAATGCTATATCTATAACACCATCTATCTGGAATTCATCTATTAATTCATCAAGTAATTCTATTCTTCTATCATTGTTCATCATACAAGAACATCCTATTTTTAAGTATGCTTCAGCTATTGCTTCGTATACATCAGGATTTTCTTCATCTACTAACCATCTATTTGATCTTGGACCACCACAGTTTTCATAAACAACAACATCTCCACCAGCTTCCTCTATTGCTGGAGCTATTTTATTTATAGCACCTGCTATAGGAGAACCAGTTATAAGTATTCTTGGTCTATTTGATTTTTTATGTTCAGTTGCATTGTATTCTGCTTTTATATCATCTATTAATTTTCTAAGTTCTGCTTTCATAGCTGGTCTATCAAATTTGAACTGAGTCTGATATAAAACTCTGTGTATATCCATTCCACTCATTGGAGGTGGGTTAAGAGCTCCTAATTTGAAGTATTCCATTAATAAAGCTCTTTCTTCATTTTTATCTTTTATAGCTGCTCTTATATCGTCTTCAGTTATTGTTATTCCGTAAAATTCTTCTAATCTTTCTTTAAATCTTTTTATTTCTCCAGCCCATAGTTTTATACCTGCTTCATCTGCTAGGTTTGGAAGATGCATTATGTGAGTTGGTTTAACTTTTGCCATCTGTTCATACATTTTCTTTTTACCATCGCAAGTTGTTTCAGCTACTACTATATCACTAAAATAGAAGTATGGACATGTATCTGTTATAGCATGACCATAACTTGATTTAACCATTGGACATAGGTTTCTTGGTAATACTTTTTCCGCATCTGGTATAGGTTCTTCACTAACACCACAAAGACCTACTGAAACTGCTCCTGCAGCTAATATTATTTCTGCTGGAGTAAATGTACAATATGCTCCA
Organism: uncultured Clostridium sp.; assembly: GCA_900550335.1. GTDB lineage: Bacteria > Bacillota > Clostridia > Peptostreptococcales > Peptostreptococcaceae > Peptacetobacter. Next base: position 2,463 of record URRU01000238.1, read on the forward strand.
ACTACTTTTTTACCATCATCTTTTAATTTTTTTATTGCTAAGAAACCATTTCTTCTAGCTTCTCCCCAACTTTCAAACTGTTCTGGAAGTCCTACTGTTGTCATTATAAAACACACCCCTCGATATCATAATTTTTATAGTATAACTTATTTTAAGTTTTCCATATTAATTATATATCACTGTTGTACTGTTTGTGTAAATAAACTATTTTTTAATAATAACAAATATCTATATATACTATTTTTATTATAGTTTT
>URRU01000239.1 GCA_900550335.1 uncultured Clostridium sp.
AGAGGGAAACTTCGTCTGAATATTCAGAAAGTTTTACGATAAGTAACAACTTTGATATAATTAGTTGACGGAGATGAACAAGTTTGATAACATTTGTTATGTATCAAACAATAAAAATATGAAAAAGGAGAATAAGACAATGAAAAATTTAAAAATAGGTGATGTAGTTATAACAAAAGCAACATTAACAGGAGATAAAGAATATGATGAAGCATTAGCAAAAAAGAACGGATTAGGAAAGATAGAAAATATTGTTACAAGCGGAAATTCAAAAACATATTTAGTTAGAGTTGGGGAAAATAATACAGATTTAAGATACTACCAGGAAAGCGAATTAGAGATAGCACTTGAGGATCTAACAGCAGCAGATAAAGAAGAAGTGAAAAATGCACTTTACCAGATAGAAGAAAAAGTAAAAGAAACCGAAAAAAGCGAGAGAACACAGAAATTCTTAGGAACAGGAATAGAGTTAGAAGAATCTGAGATGGAAAAAGAAGCAGCATTAGCAGCAGAAGAAGCTGAATGTGTAGAAGTAACAGAAGAAAAAGTGAAAGAAACAAAAGATATATTTGTTAAGAAATTCTATGAAATAGATGAAGATTTAGTTAGAAATAAAGGATATGTGCTTTTAAGAGATGCCGAAAATGAAAATAGAGTGCTTATAGCATTAGTTAAGGATGTAAACAAAAGTAATATAAAGCTTGCATACGTTAGAGAGAAAGAGTTAGAAGAAGTAGAGCTTACAGCCGAACAGTTTGCAGAAGTAGTTGCATAAAGGAGGGCTACAGTATGGGATATTCATACAAAGAGTATTACAAGAAAAAGAGAGCTGAAAATAAAAAGCTTATCCTGGAAGATGAGGATAATAAATTTAATAAGAAATACACAGAGGAAGAAGATGAATATATTATCCAGAACCTATATAGGATAAAGGCTAGAGATATTGGATATGCATTAGGAAGGACAGAGTTATCTATAAATATTAGAGTTAGGACTTTAAGAAAGAATGGAAAGATAGATTTTTGCAGGGCAGATAGGATAAAAGAAGATAAGGAGAAATAGCAATGGAAGAATTAGTAGTACCAGGACTTTACAAACACTTTAAAGGACAGAAATATGTAACATTAGGAGTGGCAACCGCTATTCCAGGAATACCAAAGGACTTAAAAATACATAGAACAGTAGCGATACATACAGAGCAAGAAAGAAGAATAAGTATTTGGGATATGTGTGGAGAGCTTAAATTTTATGGAAAAGAAACAGATATGCCATTAGTGATTTATGTGTGTATTACAGGGGAAAATGTAGGAAAGATGTATGCAAGACCAATACAAATGTTTATGTCAGAAGTAGATAGAGAGAAATACCCAGATGCAGAACAAAATAACAGATTTAAATTAGTAGAAAATGAGATATACGGAATATAACAGGAGGAAAAAATGTATAAAAAAATATTAGTGGCAATATTAGGGATTCTTGCATTAGGTTCAGTAGGATGTGCGGATGAAGAAATAGCAGAGGTAGAAAATGAAATATTTGAAGTTGTAAAAGTTGAAGAGATAGATACATTATATAATTCAACTGAATTAGTTGTAATAAGAGATAAAGAAACAGGACATGAATATATATTAGCAGATGGTGAAGGAATAACACCTAGATTAAAAGAGGTGAATAAAAATGAGTAGCATAAAAATTACTACTAAAATAGAAATAGAAGATTGTATTTGCGAGTTATCTGTAGATATAGAGTTTACAGATATTTTTAGACAGTTAGCAAAAACAACAGTACATTCTTATGAAGAATTAAGAAAAAAAGGAATGTATGTAATTATGGGATACAAGCTAGGATTAGAAAAATGCAAAGAAATAGTAGCAGCAAATCCAGACATAGAAAAAATAGACTTTAAAGAAGAATATAAAGAAGAGATAGTAAAAGAAATAGATACAGAGATATATCCTGTATCTGTATCTATATTAGTAGATGCAGAAGGGTTTTATAAAATATTAGATTTAGCAACAGATGGATATAAATTAGGACTAAAACATTATCTAGGTATATATAAAGAAAATAAAAAAACATGGAACATATTTGTAAAGGGAGGAAGATAAAAAATGATAAAGATTTATTCAAGAAATACAAAAGTGATAGTAGATTTAAATGATGAACAGGAAGATGTAGAAGAAGAATTAAAAGATGAGATAAGAGATATATTAAGTGTTTATCCTTATGTAAAGGGTGATGGCTTTGAAGATGAAGAAACGTACACAATAGATTTTGTAAATAACGAAAGAGAGCAGCACGCATTATTAGATAAGTTAATAGAATTAACTACAGAAAGAAACATAGAAACAGAAGAAGAAAAGTATTGGAGATATATATAATGCCATTAATGCTTTATTGGATAATTTTTATATTAATATTGCTTAGAACAAGATAGGAGAACGAAAAAATGAAAATGATGATAATGCTACACGAAGGAATAATAAACAAGTACAGTTTAGATGCAGCATATGTAGTGGCTGTATTAGGACAGATGATAGTAAATAAAAAAGGAACAAATAAAGATTTTTATGATAATAAATATTGGATATTTGAAGATATAGAGTTTTTAAAAGAAGAAAAAGGAAAATTTAAAGATTTATCTTTAAATAAAATAAAGAAAGTAATTAAAGAATTAGAAAAAGCTGG
>URRU01000240.1 GCA_900550335.1 uncultured Clostridium sp.
GATTCAAAATATTATATATGTATTATTATACCAAAATTCAAATCAAATTCAAGGTGTTTTCACTTTGTTAACAAACTTTTTTATTTGAATAACTTTTTCATAGTTCTATATTAAAATATCATAATTATATAGAAAATAACAATATTTTTTATAATTTTTCAATATTATTCTTTATTTTAATTATTCCCAATTTGTTCCTATATTTTTTTCTATAGCTCTGTCATAAATCATCTGAGCTGTTACAACATCCTGTACTCCGATTCCTACACTCTTGAAGATTATTATTTCATCATCTGATTCTCTTCCAGGTATTTTTCCACTTACAACATCGCCTAGTTCTTTATTTAAATCATTTTCTTTTGATATTATTCCTTTTTTAAGAGGAGTTATTATACATCCTGCTTCTTCTAGTACAGCTTCTACTGAATCACAGAATATTTTAGATGCTCTTTTTATACTAACTTCATCTATTTCGTGCATGTTAGGCATATATGAACCAACGCCACTTATCAAAGCTCCTTCTTTTACAAGATTACCATCTATAACTGGAACTTCTGATGTAGTTGCTAATACTATAACATCTGCATCTTTTATAGCATCATCTGAAGAATCTGCAGCAACTATTTTTGCTCCATAAGAAGCTAATTCTTTTGACATATCTTCAGCAAATTTTTCTCTTTTTTCTTTATTTCTGCTGAACACTCTAACTTCCTCTAATTTTCTAGCTGCAAGCATAGCCTCTAACTGAGCTGAAGCCTGTCCACCTGTACCTATTAATGCACCAATTTTTGCATCTTTTCTAGCAAGAAGGTCAACTGCTGCACCTGAAGCTGCACCTGTTCTAACCCGAGTTATATATGTTCCGTCCATTACAGATATAACTTCACCTGTAGTCGCATCCATTAGTATAACTGTCGCTGGAACAACTGGTTTTCCTTTTTCAGCATTTCCAGGGAATACTGAAACAATTTTTATTCCTGCACAGTCTAATGATTTTACATATCCTGGCATGAATAACATACTTTCCCCTTCTCTTACTGTCCCTAAGTTTGTTCTTATAGGAACTATCGCATCTTTTTCACTGAATGCTTGATAAGCTTTTTTGTCTGCTTCTATAGCATCTTTCATTGTAAATACTTTTTTTATGTCTGATTTGTTAAGTAATAGCATAATTTTCCTCCAACTATTTTCATTTTTATTATCCCCTTAGATATATTATACTTGTTGAAGAAATAAAAAAACAGAGAGAAAAATTTATATAAAAAATGGATGTCTAATTAATAATATAGACACCCATTTATTTTTTATTTTATATTCTTATTTAATACTCATCATTTGCTTTGTTGACAGTACTATTATCATACAAGAAATCATCTAAAGTAGCGTAATCACTTCCTGTAATTCTATTAATCTTCTGAACAAGTTTTTCTCCTTCTCCTTCAATAATAGCACGATGTCTTCTCGCATAAATATTTTCTCTTTCAAGGGCAATTGCAGTCTGTTCTGCAACTACTCCAATAATTTTCTTTTCTTCATCAGAAAGAATCTCTCTCTTATAACAAGCAACACCTATAACACCAAGTGTTAGGTAATTCCCTTTTATAGGAACATAGTATGCATTGCTATCTTCCTCTCTTATACCAGTCTTTACCCCATTAGGATCTACCTTCTTAACACCTACTCCTTTAGGCTTACCACTTCTGAAGCATTCTTTTATAACTTCCCTCTCTTTAACTAACTTAAATAGATTCTCACTACCATTGTTATTACATATATAAACGTGAGGCTCCATAAGGTTTCTTCTCTCATCGGCGATAGTTATTAAAACAGTCTTTCCAAGGATATTTACAAGGTTTTCTCCACAATTTTCTACAACTTGCTCTCTATCTCTAGCTTTTAAAAATGATCCATCTGTACGATATAGCATTTCCATTTTTTTAGCCTGTATTTTTTCAGCTTCAACCCTTTTCTTTAACTTAGATGTTATACCAGCGGCTAATAGCGATACCCCTACCATAACGGCAAAAGAAAGTGTATACATTTTTTGACCTACTGCAAACGTATAACGAGGATCTATGAAGAAAAAGTTATATATAAACATTGATGATACCGAAGCTATTGTTCCAAAAATATATCCTTCTGTAAATCTAGCCGTCAGTACAGCAGCCAAAACATATAATACAACTATACTTGTATTATCCATTCTGCTATTTTCAAAGAATAGAGCTAAACAAGTTATTCCTGCTAATGAAGCTAAAAGTCTTATCCCATTTCCAAATATATAAGATTTTAAATGTATTTCTTCTTCATTGTGGTGATATAATTTTGTTTTTCTATCCTTGTAGAAATTTCTTTCTATCACTTTTCCCTCCTCCTTTCTAAATTCTGACATCAGAACTATATTATATACCCTCATTATACAATAATCTAGTTATTTTTAGGTTAATTTATTATCTTTATATATATCAAATTTATGATTTAATTAAATATTTTTCTTCTTTAATGTTATATTGAATTTTTTAAGAAATCTAGCAAGATGGAAATTCTTAAATAATGATGTTACAAATACAAGAGAAAGTGCCAATGCACCTGCAGAAGCCAATGTTTCTGTCATTACATTTCCTGCTGTAACATAATGCTCAAGAATAAATTCATATATTGAACGATA
>URRU01000241.1 GCA_900550335.1 uncultured Clostridium sp.
AGCAGTTAGATAACGATATAACACTTCATCAGTAGTTGTTATTATTTTTATTTACAATGTAATATACTATTTATTATCCATATACAAAACATATAAGATATACTAATAGATTTTTTTAGTATTATTTACCTTATCTTAATATAAGCAACTTTTGATAATCAAAATAAAAAAGTGTGTAGCCATAAAACCGACTACACACTCTAAATTCTATAATTATAACATTTTTGCTCTTAATTCTTCATTTGATAATGGATGTAAATAACTTGGCGCTACATCAAATGGAGTTTTGCATCCTTTCATACCTTCCTGATTCATACGGTATGCTGCTCTAGCATAAGCAACTAACACACTTGAAGTGAATTCTGGGTTAGAATCAAGCTGTAAGCTATATTCTATAACATGTTTATTTTCATTTTCCCATCCAGTTTTACCACTGTATATTACAAATCCACCATGAGGTATTCCACCGTGTTCTCTCTGAAGTGTTTCTTCATCTATGAAATGTACTGTTGTATCGTATTCATCGAAGTAGTTAGGCATTGTAACTATTTCTTCTCTGATTCTATCTAAATCTGCACCTTCTTCTGCTACAGCAAATACTTCTCTTGTATGTTTCTGGCGAGTAGTTAGTGTTGGATTAGATCCACTTCTAACCGCGTCTAATGCTTCTGGTACAGGTATTGTGTACTGTCTAGCATCTTTTACTCCTTCAACACGTCTTACCGCATCACTGTGTCCCTGGCTAACACCTTTTCCCCAGAATGTGTATGCTTCTCCTTCTGGTAATATTGCACTAGCGTAAACACGATTTAATGAGAACATTCCTGGATCCCATCCAGTAGATATAACTGCTATTTTATTTGATTCTTTACATTCTGCATCAACTGCTGCAAAATGTTCTGGTATTCTTGCATGTGTATCAAAACTATCAACTACATTGAAGTATTTAGCAAATTCTTTAGTCTGTTCTGGTAAATCTTTTGCACTTCCTCCGCATAATACCATAACATCTATATCATCTTTCATATTTACTGCATCTTCCATTTTATATACAGGAATATTTGCATCATGTGGATGTATGCTGCTTGAATCTCTTCTTGAGAATATTCCTACTATTTCCATATCTTTTGTTTTACTTACGGCTGATTCTACACCTTTTCCAAGGTTTCCATAACCAACTATTCCAACTCTTATCATCATCAAAACCTCCATTGTTTATAAATATAGTATAATAATATCACTAATTCTTTTTGTTTGTATATATTTTTTTTTAAATTTTGAAACTATTATGAGCAAATTTTTCAATTTTTTCGCAAATACTTAATACCCTTCAACTTCTTCTTTCAAACATACAAAAAGACAACTAATATTTTTCCACGCTGATTCCTCTCTTTCCATCCCTGATCTATTGTAAAAAATAATTCTGGAATTTTTCTCTAAACTTATAATTATTTATTTTCTATCTTTTAAATCTTTTTCAATATTTCTTTTCCAATCACCACCTAATTTTTCATCGCAACATCTCATCATTTTAACAGCATCAGAAACTGCCTCATAGTTTAATTCTATTCCTTCTTCATCACAACAAAACTCAACTGCATAATCTTCTTCAATTCCAAGATTTTTAGCCTCACCTATTGCATCTATATTTGCTCCTAAGAAAAGAAACTCCCAATTGCTTTCTTCTTTAGCTCTTTCAATCAATCTTTTAACATCATGATATCTGTATTTTTCACTGGCATTTTCAAGTCCATCTGTCATAATAACGAAAACAGTTTTTTCAGGAATATCTTCTTTTCTTGCATATTTGTGAATATTTCTTATATGTTTTATTGAATCTCCAACGGCATCCAAAAGTGCTGTACAACTCATACAAACATACTCTTCCTCTGTAAGTTCTTTAACTTTATTTATATCAACTCTATCCAAAACCACATCTTGATTATCATTAAAAAATACAACAGATATAAGAGCATCTCCTTCTTCTTTTTTCTGCTTCTTTATAAGTGAATTAAATCCACCTATTGTATCACTCTCTAATCCGCTCATAGACCCTGATTTATCAATTATAAATACTAGTTCAGTCAAATTTTTCATATCATCATCTCCCATTTATATTTTTTTCTCTATATTCACAGTATAGAGTATTTAAAAATACAAATGGTCGCACGATAGGTGACAATTAAAAATTAATCTATATATTATAATTCTAACAAGATATTCCATAAATATAATAAGGTATTCTTTAAATCTAACATCCTATTAAATTTTCTCCAAAATCATACAAAATATCATTTACTTCTAATACATCATATATTTTATTTTCTATACAATACTCAATTATAATATCAAATCTGCTGCTATGTGTTAACTTATATCCAGCCTTACCAATAAAATCATCTGTTTCATCCAAATCTAATTCAAAAGCTAAGGCAAATGCAATTGCAGTTATTTTGCTAGGCCTATAATTTGGATTATTCTTTATCTTTGAAAAATGTTTTCTATCAATATTCGCCTTCCTATAAACATCTGCTGCCTTAAGGCTTCTTTTTTCTATAATAGAAACTAGCTCCTCAGAAAAAGATTTCTCTAACTGTTGCTCCAAATCATACTCAGATATTTTTCTTCTACGCTTTATAAAATCTGGCATCTCACAAATTTCCG
>URRU01000242.1 GCA_900550335.1 uncultured Clostridium sp.
AAAGAGAAAGAACATTAAGAGAAATAACTTTTTCAAATTTAGAACACGGAGAAGTAACTTTATACGAGTTAAATGAGATATATAAACAATTAGGATTTTATTTTGAAGTAAAAAGAGGGCAGTTCAAAGGAATGAAAAAAGAAAGGGTCCATTAATACACAGAGCTAGAGAATTGAAATAATCGCAAATCTGTGGTAAAATTAAAAAGATTTAAAATAGCTACAGATACGGAGGTTTAAAATATGGAAGCATATAAAGAACAATTTATAGACTTTATGGTAGAAAGTAAAGTATTAAAATTTGGAGAATTTACTTTAAAAAGTGGAAGAAAATCACCATTCTTCATGAACGCTGGTGCTTATGTAACAGGTTCACAGTTAAAAAGACTTGGAGAATACTACGCTAAAGCTATACACGATAAATATGGCGATGATTTCGATGTATTATTTGGACCAGCTTACAAAGGTATACCACTAGGTGTAGTAACAGCAATTGCATATAGCGAATTATACGGAAAAGAAGTACGTTATTGCTCAGATAGAAAAGAAGTTAAAGATCATGGTGCTGACAAAGGTGGATTCCTTGGAAGCGAACTTCAGGATGGCGATAGAGTAATAATGATAGAAGACGTAACTACATCTGGAAAATCTATGGAAGAAACAGTTCCAAAAGTAAGAGGTGCAGCAAACGTTGAAATAGTAGGACTTATGGTATCTTTAGACCGTATGGAAATAGGAAAAGGCGGAGTAAAATGTGCTTTAGATGAAGTAAAAGAACTATACGGATTCGATACAAATGCTATAGTAACAATGGCAGAAGTTGTAGAATACTTATACAACAAACCATGCAACGGTGAAATAGTAATAAACGACGAAATAAAAGCTGCTATAGACGAATACTACAAACAGTATGGAGCAAAAAAATAGTATATAAATATATTGGGACGATTGTAATAATTTACAACCGTCCCCTTTTTTAATATAATTTATTATGAATTTAGTTATTTAACAGAAATTCATGTAATAGCAAATAAAACAAACTTAGGACAAGAGGTATAACTGCTCAAAAAGCGACAATACTGCAAGCGCCCCACAACCGCTAAATGTGTTACTCTAACGGAGGTGGGGCGCTGAAGCCTGGAGCAAAGAGCAGTTATTCTCTTGTCCTGTTTATTTATGCAAATATCACAAATTTTGCAACTAATGTTATTATAGGTAAACTTATCGCTGTTCTAACTAAGAAAACTACAAGTAAATCCTTTAGATTTAGTGGTATATCTGACTTAAGAACAACAGCACCTGTTTCTGTTAAATATATTAACTGAGATATTGATAAAACACCGATTATAAATTTAGTAACCTCAGCTATTCCATCAACTGATACCATTATAGAAGGTAGGAACATGTCTGTAAATCCTACTAAAACTGCTGGAGCAGCTTCTACCGCATTTGGTATAGCAAGTAATTTAAGTATAAATACTATTGGATAAGATATTATTGTAAAGAATGGAGTGTATTCAGCAACGATAAGTGCTAGAGTACCCCAAGCCATAACAAGTGGAAGTAATCCAAAGTACATATCTATAACAGTTTTACATCCGTTTAATATTATATCTCCAAAAGAAGGAGAAGTTTCAGCTCTTTCAACTGCCTTTTTAAGTCCGAATGCAAATATATTTTCTCCCTTAGGTATAACCTCTTCTTTAAGATGTTCAACACCCATATAAGTAGTATCTTCAAACTTATTAAGAGGATATATTCTAGGCATTATAAGTGCACAAGCTAATGAAGCTAGACAAACTGTACCGTAGAATGGAACAAATATATCCATAAATCCAAGCTGGTCAGCTATTACTGTAGAGAATGGAAGTGAAACTAGTGAGAAACAAACTGCTATTATTGACGCTTCTTTAGCAGTATAGAATCCCTGTTTGTACTGAGTATCAGTTATCATAATTCCAAGTGTACCATCTCCAAGCCAAGAAGATATAGCATCTATTGCAGATCTTCCAGGAACTTTGAATAGCTTATACATAAACTTAGATATTAAAGTACCAAATAAATCCATTAACCCAAAGTCAACAACTAGAGGAAGTAGGAAACCTGATACTAAGAATATAGCAAGTAAGCTTGGAAGAACACCTATCATAGTACCTCCTGTTACATCAGAATGTATAAATTCTGGGCCTACTTTAAATATAGTCATGAAAATAAATATTGCACCTAGTATTCTAAATGTCAACCAGAATGGAGAAACCTCAAGAACACTTCTTAAAAAATCATTTTTAACTTTTATAAATTTACTCATAATAGAGAATATTGCAGATGCGATAATCACTACAAGTGCGATGTAGTTCATATAATCGGCAAGTAAAATTTTTATAAGTTCAGCTAAAAAACCTATCCCTATATTTACCGATGAAAGACCTTCAATAGGGAACATGCTTCCGTATGGCAGTGGTATTATGAAAAGAATCATACCAAATAGCGACGGAATAAAGAATTTAAAAAATCCACTAGCTGTTATGGATTTTTCATTCGTGTTATTACTCAAAATAATCCCTCCTAAAAACTTAAAATTTAAATATTTTTTTGAAAAATGTTTTTTATTAATCATGTTATTATTTACCAGCTTAAATATGGTTCTATCAACAATAATTGGTTT
>URRU01000243.1 GCA_900550335.1 uncultured Clostridium sp.
AATACAGAAAAATTAAGGTGGTATTATTATGAAAAAAATATTAATAGCAGACGACGATAAAGAATTATGCAAACTACTACAAATAATACTAAAAAGTGAAAACATAGATTCTAAAATATGCTTTAGCGGAATAGAAGCGATAAACGAACTTGAAAAAGACGAATATATTATGCTGATCTTAGATGTTATGATGCCAGGATTAGACGGATTTAGAACACTTGAAATAGTTAGAGAAAATAGTGATATTCCTGTACTTATGCTAACTGCAAAAGATGACACATCAAGCAAAGTCAAAGGACTTAGACTTGGAGCCGATGATTATATAACAAAACCTTTTAATACAGAGGAATTTCTGGCTAGAGTTGACTCATTGATTAGAAGATACAATATGAATAACAAACAGAGCAAAAACACAGAAGATTATAGAGAAAGTTTGTATTTTGAAGGATTAGAAATTTTACCCGATGAATACTCTGTAAAAACTGACAAAGGTATGATTGAATTATTACCAAAGGAATTTGATGTTTTGTACTTTTGTGCAATTAATCAAGGACGAATACTTACTAAAAAACAGATATATGAAGCAGTATGGAATGAGAGCTATGCATTTGACGACAATAATATAATGTCAGTAATAAGCAGGATAAGAAAGAAAATAGAAGAAGATTCTTCAAATCCTAAATACATCCAAACTGTGAAGGGCATAGGGTATAGATTTAATAAGGGGGTATAAATATGCAAGTTTTATATTTCTTACTGGCAATCTCTTTATTTTTAAATATAGTTTTGTGTAGCAAGGTAATATCTATAAATAATAAGATATCTCAATCGAATGAAGTATTGGATGATATAAAAAAAGGCAATGGAAATAGAAAGATATTATCAAAAGACGAGGATAATTTTTCTGAAATAATATATAAAATAAACGAGATTGTATATTTATACGAGGAAAAGTTAATAGAATTTAGAAAAATGGAAAACGCAAATAATCAACTGTTGACTAGCCTTTCTCACGATATAAGAACTCCTCTAACATCTATAATTGGATATACAGATGCAATAAAAAAAGAATTATTAAAGGATGGATTAAACTACAAATACGATTTACAAAGTGTAATTGAAAATCATAATAGCTTAGAAAATAATAAAGTTATAGAGAATTATATAGATATTGTAAGAGAAAAATCCTACTCTCTTAAAGAGTATTTGGATAATGTATTTGATTGGTTTAAATTAAATTCCAATGAATTCTACTTAGATTTAAAGGATACTGAAATTACTGAGCTTAGTAGAAATATTATAAAAAGTTGGATTGTAATATTTGAAGAAAAGGATATAGATTTTGATATAGAAATAGAAGAAAAAGAGATAATATGCAACTTAGATCAAAATGCTTATGCAAGGGTTATAAATAATATAATCCAAAATGCAGTTGAGCACAGCAAGACTAAAAAAATTCAAATTTCAATCAAAGAAGAATTTAGAAAAATATTTATAACTATAAAAGATTTTGGAGTAGGTATAGAGCCTGATGATTTGAAGCATATTTTTGAACGGCTCTATAAATGCGATAAGGGACGGTCTGAAAAAGGCAGCGGTCTTGGGCTTTCTATCGCACACCAACTTGTAGAAAAAATGAACGGTTGTATAAACGTAGAAAGCGAAATTGGAGAAGGAACAGAATTTGAAATTATATTTGAGATATAAGGTTTATGAAAGGTTGGTGCAATGTATATGTTAGGTTTAAGTATTACAATTTAATTAAAGAAAGAGAGGCGATTATATATGAGTGAATATGTAATAGAAACAAAAGGATTAACTAAAGAATACAATGGAAAAAGAAGTGTTTCTGATTTAAACCTACATATAAAAAAGGGAAGAATATACGGACTTTTAGGTAGAAATGGAGCAGGTAAGACTACAACAATGAAGATGATTTTAAATCTTATAGATTCATCTGCTGGAGAAGTCATCGTATTTGGAAAAAGTATGAAAAAACACAACAAGGAAATTCTACCAAGAATAGGCTGCTTAATAGAATCTCCTGGATTTTATCCAAATTTAACCGGTACAGAAAACTTAAAAATATTTGCCGAGCTTAGAGGTATTCCTAAAAGAAATGCTATAAAAGAATCACTAGAGTTAGTTGGGCTAAAATATAATGATAAAAAGTTATTCTCGCAGTATTCTATGGGTATGAAGCAAAGACTTGCAATAGCACTTGCTGTTATGCATGATCCTGAGATTTTAATATTAGATGAGCCAATAAATGGACTTGATCCTATAGGAATAGCAGAAGTTAGAACTTTTATAAGAAAACTATGTACTGAAAAAGGCAAAACAATTCTAATTTCTAGCCATATTTTATCTGAGATAGAGCTTATTGCAGATGATATTGGAATTATAGACAATGGAGTTTTGTTGGAAGAGGAAAGTTTAGAAGAACTAGAAAATAGAAATAAAAAGTACATCAAATTAGTTACACCTAATGATTCAAAAGCGGTTAAAGTTTTAGAAGCATGTTTTAATATTAAAAATTATTCTGTTGAGAAGAACGGAACTATAAAAATATACGATTTAGATCTAGTTATTCCAGAGTTGGTTAGAGAGCTTGTGAAGGAAGGTATTGCTGTAGAAGAAGTTC
>URRU01000244.1 GCA_900550335.1 uncultured Clostridium sp.
TAATAAATAATAAAAATGACGAATTTTTATAATTTAGATTGATAAAATAATACCAAAAAATAAAGGCAAATAGATTATCCTAAAGAATTTAGGGTATTTATTAACTTAGGAATAAAAAAATGGAGGTATGGATAAATGGAACCAAAGAAACCGAAGAGATCGATTTTCTATTATTATGCTATGATGATGCTTTTCGTAATGCTTCTTAATGTACTTGTATTTCCAAGTATGATGGAAAGACAGACCGTTGAGATAACTTACAGCAAATTTGAGCAGATGTTAGAAAAAAACGAGATAAAAACAGTTGATTTAGACGACGACAAAATATCTATAGAGCCTAAGAAAAAAGACGATAGAAATATATACGTGACAGGTAATATGGATGATCCAGATTTAATCAAAAAATTAAATGAAAAGAATGTATCATTCAGTAAGGAAATTCCTAGAGAAAATTCTCCTCTTATGAATTTCTTACTTACTTGGATATTACCATTTGCAATTTTAGGTATGCTAGGTAATTTAATGATGAGAAACCTTTCTAAAAAAATGGGCGGAAATTCTATGCAGTTTGGTAAATCAAACGCAAAAGTTTATGTTCCTGCACAGAGTGGAAAGAGATTTTCAGATGTAGCTGGTCAGGATGAAGCAAAAGAAGCTTTAACTGAAATAGTAGATTTCCTTCACAACCCAGCAAAATACAAAGAAATCGGTGCTCAGATGCCTAAAGGTGCACTTTTAGTTGGACCTCCAGGTACAGGTAAAACACTTCTTGCAAAAGCTGTTGCAGGTGAAGCAGGAGTTCCATTCTTCTCAATTTCAGGATCTGAATTTATCGAAATGTTCGTAGGTATGGGTGCTGCTAGAGTAAGAGATTTATTCAAACAGGCTAAGGAAAAAGCACCTTGTATAGTATTTATAGACGAAATAGATGCGATAGGTAAGAAAAGAGATGGAGCTAATGGTATGGGAGGAAATGACGAAAGAGAACAGACTCTTAACCAGTTACTTAGCGAAATGGACGGATTTGATGGTGGAGTAGGAGTTGTAATACTTGCAGCTACAAATAGACCAGAAAGTCTTGATAAAGCACTTTTAAGACCAGGTAGATTTGATAGAAGAGTTCCAGTTGAATTACCAGACTTAAATGGTAGAGAAGCGATACTTAAAGTACATGCAAAAGCAGTTAAATACGATGAAAATATAGATTTCAACGAAATTGCAAGAGCTACATCAGGAGCATCTGGTGCAGAATTAGCAAATATAGTAAATGAAGCTGCACTTAGAGCAGTTAGAGATGGTAGAAAGAAAGTCGAACAGATGGACTTAGAAGAAGCTGTCGAAACAATAATCGCTGGTTACCAGAGAAAAGGCGCAGTTATAAGTCCAAAAGAAAAGAAAATTATCGCATACCACGAAATCGGTCATGCACTTGTTGCAGCTATCAATAAACATTCAGCACCAGTTCACAAGATAACAATAATTCCGAGAACTTCAGGTGCACTTGGATATACAATGCAGGTTGAAGAAGGCGAAAAAGTGCTAATGTCTAAAGAAGAAGCGATAGACAAGATAACAACATTCACTGGTGGTCGTGCAGCAGAAGAAATAATCTTCAATATGTGCACATCAGGAGCATCAAACGATATAGAACAGGCTACTAGAATAGCTAGAGCTATGATAACAAGATTTGGTATGAGTGAAGAGTTTGGAATGGTTGCACTTGAAACTCTAAACAACCGGTACTTAGGTGGAGATACTTCACTAGCTTGCTCAGCAGAAACAGCAGCAAAAATAGACAAAGAAGTAATAGCTTTAGTTGGAGCTTGCCATAAAAAAGCAACTCAGATACTTGAAGACAACATAGACAAACTTCATGAATTAGCAGATTACCTACTAGAAAAAGAAACAATAACTGGGGACGAATTCATGCGGATATTAAACAATGAAGATCCAGAAAAAGCAAAATCTCCAGCAGAAACAGCAGAAGTACAAGAGTCTAAAAATGAAGAATCTACAAATAAAGAAGAAAACTAAAATCCAAAACTAAAATATATAAAAAAGACTGTTACAAAATTTTGTAGCAGTCTTTTTGAATTTAATAAATAATAATATACGATTTAAAATAATTATTGAATAAATATTGACATCAAGTATATACAAAGTATATACTTGATATAGAAATATAATTATTGGAGGTGTTGTATATGAAAACATTATCAGTTAGTAAATGGGGAAATAGCCAAGGTATAAGACTTTCAAAAGAGATATTAAATCAATTAGGTTGGGGAGAAAATGAAGAAGTTGAAGTTGATATACAAGATGGTAAATTAAGTTTAAAACCTGTTATTAAAGAAAGTATACGCCCAAATGTTATACCCATAGAAGAGCTTTTTAAAGATTATGATATGTCAGATTATGAACCTTCAGAAATTTATTGGGGAGAAAGTGTAGGTCAGGAGGTTATAGAGTATGAAGATTAATAGAGGCGATATAATCAAATTGGATTTAGATCCTGTAAAAGGAGTTGAACAACATGGATTTAGACCAGCACTTGTTATTAGTAATAACTTTTTTAATAAAGTTGCTAAGCTTTTAATAGTAATGCCTATTACAAACACTAATAAAGGTTTTCCATTACATCT
>URRU01000245.1 GCA_900550335.1 uncultured Clostridium sp.
AAAATATAGAAAAACACATAGAAAAAGAAAGTGTAGATTATGCAGAATCATCAAAAGTATTCGCAAAATACGTATCTGAAATAGTAGAAAAAGGACTAAACATTGTAAAAGAAGAGGAAGAAAAAGCTACAAAAGGTAAAAAAGATGAAAAAGAGAAAAATGCTCGATTAAAGCAAATATCTTTAATAAATAAAATAGTAAATATAATAAAAGAAGAAACTAATGATGAAGATTACGAAAAAATGTCTGTAACCGATGACGGAGAGCAGTTACTTGCACTTTACGACAAGAAAAATACAATACTTTCACTAGATGGCAACAAGAAAATAACTAGGCCAGAAACTTCAATTGCTCAAAGTAGTTTATTTACAGGAGCTGTTCATGAGCCACAGATGTTTACTGAGCTTAAAAAAGAAATAGCATCTAGTGATAGGATAGATATGCTTGTATCTTTTATAAGATGGAGTGGATTGAGGTTGATAATTGAAGATTTAAGAAACTTCACTGACAGAGGTGGAGAGCTTAGAATCATCACAACTTCATACATGGGAGCAACTGATGTTAAAGCTATTGAAGAGCTTAGAAAACTTAAAAATACTAAAATAAAGATAAGCTATGATACAAAGAGGACTAGACTTCATGCAAAGACCTATGTATTTTACAGAAATACAGGATTTACAACTGCTTATGTCGGATCTTCTAACATATCAAATGCTGCATTATCAAGCGGCTTAGAGTGGAATGTTAAAGTAACTCAAAAGGATTTACCTGAAACAATATCAAAAATAGAGGCTACTTTTGAAAGTTATTGGAACTCTAATGAATTTGAATACTATAAAGAAAATCAAAAGGAAAAGTTAGCAAGAGCTTTAAAAGCTGAGAAGTATTATGAATCTAATAATGAAGAGATGTATACTATGGATATTGCACCATACTCATATCAGCAAGAAATTTTGGATAAACTTGATGCAGAGAGAAAAGTTAGAGGACATTACAAAAACTTAGTAGTTGCAGCTACAGGTACTGGGAAAACTGTAATATCTGCACTAGACTACAAAAGGTTTAGAAAAGAAAATCCAGATAAACCTTGTAGGCTTCTATTTGTAGCACATAGAGAAGAAATTTTAAAACAGAGTATGTACACATTTAGGGCTGTATTGAAAGATGCAAACTTTGGAGATATGTTTGTTGGTAACTACAAACCAGATAGTTTGGATAATTTATTCATATCTATTCAAACATTTAACTCTCAGAAATTTATAGAGAAAACAGATAAAGATTTTTATGACTATATAATTGTCGATGAGTTTCACCATGCAGCAGCGCCTACATATCAGAGTTTATTGACATACTATGAGCCAAATATTCTTCTTGGACTTACTGCAACTCCAGAGAGAATGGATGGAAAGAGTATTTTAAAATACTTTGATAATAGAATTGCTGCAGAAATTAGACTTCCAGAAGCAATTGATAGAAAGCTACTTTGTCCATTCCAATATTTTGGAGTTACAGATAATGTAGATTTAGATGATTTGAAGTGGAGTGCAGGTGGATACGACAAACACGAATTATCTAATGTTTATGCTTTGGATAGAAAGATAGCCGAAAAAAGAGCTAATTTAGTTGTAAACTCAATATTTAAATATGTAGCTGATATAGATGAAGTTAATGGGATTGGATTCTGTGTATCTATAGAGCATGCTGAATTTATGAGCGAGTTTTTCAATGAAAGGGGAATTCCTTCAATGTATTTAACAGGAAAATCTCCTGATGAAGAAAGAAAGACTGCGAAAGATAGACTTGTAAAAGGAGATGTTAGATTTATTTTTGTTGTCGATATATACAACGAAGGAGTAGATATTCCTGAAATAAATACAGTATTATTCTTGCGTCCAACAGAATCTTTAACGGTATTTTTACAGCAGTTAGGTAGAGGGCTTAGATTGTCTGAGGGAAAAGATTGTTTAACTGTACTTGATTTTATAGGACAGGCCAATAAAAGATATAATTTTGAAGATAAATTTGCAGCGCTTCTATCAAATACTAACAAGAGTGTTGAAAGTGAGATAAAGAGAGGATTTGTAGGTGTTCCTAAGGGATGCTATATTCAGCTTGAGAAAAAAGCAAAAGAGCATATACTAGCTAATATAAAAGCATCTTATGGAAATAGAGCAGCATTAGTAAATAAAGTGGCTACTTTTGAAGAGGATACTGGTTTAGAATTAAATTTAGCTAATTTTTTAGAATATTATCATTTAGATCCTAAAATAATTTATAAATATAAAGATTTATCATTTAGTAGACTATGTGCAGTTGCAGGTGTTATAGATGATTTTGAGGATAAGTTAGAAAAAGAGATGAGTAATGCATTGTATTCGTTTACATCTGTTGATTCAAGGAGATGGATAGAATTTTTAATAGGATTCTTAAAAGATATAGATAGTATAAATTTTGATAAGCTTTCTAAAACTGAGGAAAGAATGCTTAAGATGTTTTATGCTACATTATGGAAAAAATATGTAAATAATTGGCATGACGAAGAAGTAGAAAATAATTTTAAATTATTAAAAAATAGTAAATATATGAGAAAAGAGCTTATATCGTTACTTGAATATAATTATAGCAAAATAGATTTC
>URRU01000246.1 GCA_900550335.1 uncultured Clostridium sp.
ACTTTCCATCATTATTTTACTGTTTTCTATTGATGGTTCTTTTACCATTGTTATTAAGTTTCTTGGTGCTCCAGCTTCTTCTAAAGCTTTATTCATCATTTTTACAAGTTTTATAGATACTTTTTTAGCTCTTGGATGAGGACTGAATACTACTGTATTTCCTCCAGCTATCATAGATATTGAGTTGTTTATTAATGTTTCTGTAGGGTTAGTAGTTGGTGTTATAGATCCTATTACTCCAAATGGACAATATTCTTCTATAGTAAGTCCATCTTCTCCTGTTATAGCTCTTGTTTTTAAGTCTTCTGTACCTGGAGTATTTTCAGCAGCTACTCTATTTTTGATTATTTTATCTTCTACTCTACCTATTTTTGTTTCTTCAACAGCATCATAAGATATCATTTCTAAATTTTCTTTTTTTAGAATTTCAGCTCTTATAGCATCTACAAATTTATCTCTCTGCTGAACAGAGCATTCAAAAAGTTCTTTCTGAGCTTTTTCACTTGCATCTATTGCTTCTACCATGCTATCAAATACACCGTATCCGTATTCTTCCTTAGAAGAAACTTCTACACCTTCTACTTTTATTTCTTCTAGTACCTGTTTTATCATTTCCTGTATTAAATCTAATTCCATTTTCATTCCTCCATTACTTACAGTTAAGCGCTATCCCATATGGTGTTACTAAAAGTGCTTTTTCTGCTTTGATACATTCTACACCTGTTACTTTATTGAAAGTTTCTTCAAAATCATCAAATAGACTTGCTCCTCCAACTACATAAACAGTATCTGTTGGATGATCTTTTAAAAAGCCTTTTACTATTGTAGACATTTTTTCTACTACTGGCACTACTATTGAATATATATCAGATTGATGAGATCTATCTTTTTTCATTTTTTCAGCCTCTGCTTTGTCTACTCCATAATAACCTGCAACAGCAAGTGTCATGTGTGTTCCTCCAGTAGGCTCATCTGCAGTAAATATTACCTCACCATTTTCTAATACACTTATACCAGTTGTACCACCGCCTATATCAACTACTGCTCCATCTTTTATTCCGATTACTGTGGCTGCTGCTGTAGGCTCGTCAACTATGTTAGTTACCTCGAATCCTGCTCCTTCAACTACACTCACGAAACCTTTAGCATTTTTTACAAGTATTCCTGGTGGTATTGCAGTAGCTGCATTGATAAGCTCAGTCCCAAGTCTTTCTTCTAATTCGGCCTTCATTTTCTTTAAGTTCTGTATTGCTCCAACATAGTCAACAACGATTCCGTCTTTTACAACTTTAGATTCATTAACTATCCCAGCTACAGGTTTGCCATCTGCATCTACAACCGCTATAACTATATTTGCAGTCCCTAAATCCACACCACATCTAAGTGGTAATTTATATTCAGCTGTTTTTTCTGATTTTATCAATTCGTCTAATTCATCAAGAATACTGTTTTTATACATAACTACCTCCAGTAACCTACTTTTTAAGTATTGCTATATCATTATTTTTTATGAACGCTGAGTTAGCTTCGTCCATATCTAAGTGCATTTCTAATTTATATTTATCAGAAACTCTAACTAGTACATTAGAAAGAAGCGCCTTTCTAGGTCCCATAAGCTGTACATCTACTAAATCTCCATCTTTTACATCCATTCTTCTTGCATCTTCTGGAGTCATATGTATATGTCTTAATGCAACTATTATTCCACATTCTAATGTTACTGATCCTTCTGGCCCTATTATTTCTATGCCAGGAGTTCCTTCTAATTGTCCAGATTCTTTTATCATAGGTTTTACTCCTAATCTAAATGAATCTGTTACAGATATTTCTACCTGTGATTTATCTCTAAATGGCCCTAAAATTCTAACCTTTTTAAATTCTCCTTTTGGCCCTTTTATTGTAACAACTTCATTCGCCGCAAACTGTCCTGGCTGTTTAAGGTCTACTTTTTTAGTAAGCACAGTATTTTTCCCGAAAAGAATTTCATAGTGCTCTCTTGACAGATGGACATGTCTATTTGAAACACCGATTGGGATCTTATATGCTTCTAAATCATTTAATTTTTCCACTACTCTCTTGCATATTAAGTTTATTAATTCTTCCTGTTTCATGGTATCCCTCGTTTTCATCGTATTTTTTTAACAGTTCTCATACTGTCTCAATTCAGAATTTTCATTCTATTTACTATTCTAAAATCACAATTCTCTTTTATTAGAATATTAGATTTATAAGTGCTACTGATATCATTATTACTGTAGCAGGTGGGTCTATATAAGTATCCCCGTTTGTATTTATTATGTTTCCTGCAAAATGCCAAGCAACAGCATTTATAGCCCCAACTAAAACTGCTACAAGTATATTACCTGATAATACATAAGCAAGTGCTGATGGGAAAGATATGTGATGTGTTATTGGTATTCCAAATCCAGCCTGTAAGAATATAAGTGATGCTGCACTTATACCGAAGCATACTACTGGATAAGATGCCATAGCTTCAGGTGATATTCCTAAGCTGTTCATAACATATCCAACTGCACCTATTACTAAACCAAATGCAGCTCCAAGTATTAAATCAACAAACACTCCTGATTCAGCTTTAGGTATCCAG
>URRU01000247.1 GCA_900550335.1 uncultured Clostridium sp.
ATCCTCTTTTTTCTTAAAGTAATAGTACAAATGGCCTCTTCCAAGTCCAGATGACTCCGCAATCTGTCTTATTGTCGTTTTTCCGTATCCATATTTAATAAAAAGTCCTGATGCGGTTTTTATTATGTGATCTTTTAGCTGATTAACTTCTGAATCTTTCATTTTACTTCCCTCCAATTTATTTGCTGTGAAGAGTAGCGTATATTCCTCCAGCTTCTATAAGTTCATCATGTGTTCCTCTTTCAGAAATTTTTCCATTAGTTATTACTATTATCTCGTCTGCATTTTTTATTGTAGAAAGTCTGTGAGCTACCACTATATTCGTTCTATCTTTACTTAATTCTTCAAGAGATGCCTGTATCTCTCTTTCTGTCACATTATCAAGTGCTGAAGTAGCTTCATCTAGTATTATTATTGGAGGATTCTTTAAGAATATTCTAGATATAGATATTCTCTGTTTCTGTCCACCAGATAACTTAACCCCTCTTTCACCTATATATGTGTCATATTTTTCAGGTAAAGTCATTACAAAGTCGTGTATTCTAGCCTTTTTAGCTGCTTCTATCATTTCTTCTTCTGTAGCATCAGGATTTCCGCAAATTATATTGTCTCTAATTGTTCCTGTAAATAAGAACACATCCTGCTGAACAACACCTATATTTTTTCTAAGTGATCTTAGACTTACATCCTTTATACTATTTCCGTCTATTTTTATATCCCCAGAATCTAATTCATAGAATCTAGGTATTAAGCTACAAAGAGTAGTTTTTCCACCTCCTGATGGACCTACTAACGCAATTGTTTTTCCTGCTTCTATAGACAGACTTAGATTACTTATTACTTCATTTTCATCTTCATAAGTAAATGATGCATTTTCTATTTCTATATTTCCTTTTACATTTTTAAGTTCTTTAGGATTTTTAGCTTCTTCCTGGATTTCTTCATCCATTATTTCTTTAAAACGTTTAAATCCTGTCATACCGTTCTGGTACTGTTCTGTAAAGTTTACAAGTTTTTTCATAGGCTCTATGAACATTTTTACGTATAAAATATACGCTGCAAAATCTCCAATAGTTATTCTTCCTACATAAGTGTAGTATCCACCTAGTATCATAGCTATCCATTCTAATAAATCCATGAAGAAGTTCATTCCAGAGAAATACTCAGCCATAGCCTTATAAGATTCCTCTCTAGCATCCTTGAATATATTGTTTATCTTGTCAAACTTTTCAAGTTCTTCATCTTCTGTACAGAATGATTTTGTAACTTTCATACCAGCTATACTATTTTCTAGGGTAGCATTTACTTCCCCTACTTTTACTCTAGCTTTCATAAACGCATTACCCATTTTGTCTTTTTTGCGTGCAACAAACCAAACTGCAAATGGAAGTACTGCGAATATTATAAGTGTTAATGGAATATCTATTCCCATTAAAATTATAAATGAACCTATGATTGTTACTAATGATATAAATAAATCTTCTGGACCGTGGTGTGCAAGTTCTGTTATGTCCATAAGGTCGTTTACAATTCTAGACATTGTAACACCAGATTTATTTTCATCGAAATATTTATTAGGTAATTTTTGGAGATGTCTAAAAACAACACTTCTCATATCTGCCTGCATTCTAACACCTACAACATGCCCCCAATACTGCATAAAGTAGTTGAATCCTGCCTTAGCTATAAATATAACTATAAGAATAGCTGCAAATATAAATAATAGATCAATTTTTTTATTAGGTATGATGTCATCCATTATGTTTCTAGTCATAATTGGATATAAAAGATTGCACATTGATGCTGAAAAAGCACAAATCATGTCTAGTATAAATAGCTTTTTATACGGTTTGTAATATTGAACAAATTCTTTTAACATATAATTCCCCCCTTACTTCTCATATTTTCCAATTTTACACTAAATTGAATTTATTTTCTATACTATTTCTAAAATATACATCAATTCATTCATATTTTATAATTTTTTGCTCAAAATTTATCTGTAAATCTTATACATCTTATCTAAATCTTGTGTTATAATAATTCTATGCTATAGATAAATTTTTATTTTTTATTTTTTTATCTATACACAAGCATATTTGCTATATATATAAATTTTATTAAGATTATTTTTTATTTTCATGGTAATTGTTTTGGAATTATAATTGATTCTATTTATTATTATTTAAAAACCAATATTTTAAGGGGGATTATTTCATTATGGATCTTAAACAACTTGAGGTATTTGTTGCTGTTGTAAAGCACCAGAGCTTCTCTAAAGCATCACGAGAGCTATTCCTTACACAGCCAACAGTAAGTGCCCATATTCAAAATTTAGAAAATGAACTAGAGACGGTTTTAGTAAACAGAAGTAATAAGACTATAACTCTTACTGAATCTGGGAAAATTCTTTATGAACACGCTATTTACATACTAAATAACTGTAAAAAAGCCATTTACGATATTAAAGAATACTCAGGTAAAATAGAAGGGCTTATCGATATAGCCTGCAGTTCTATCCCAGAAACATACCTTTTACCTGGATTTATGAAGAGTTTTTCTAATACTTATCCTGATGTAAAATTCAGTAT
>URRU01000248.1 GCA_900550335.1 uncultured Clostridium sp.
GGACTTCCTAATGAATGGTGTACCCGACGGGACTCGAACCCGCAGACCTTCAGAGTCGGAGTCTGACATTCTACCAATTGAACTACAGGCACATATTAAAAAATTATACTTATTCCTAAAAAAAGTATATTTCAAACACATATATTATGATAATTCATATTGTCTACTATGTCAATTATTTTTTCCTCTTTTATTTTCATATAATACTGTAAAATTTATCTTCCAATTGAACAAATTTCCTTGATTTTCTGCCAAATAAAATGTATTCTATTTAATGGATAGATATTTTTAAATTGGAAAAGGAGAGTGATGTGCAATGGATAGTTATCCGTTGCAAAGTATTAAAAATTTAAAACCTATCTGTTAACAGTATCTTAGTCGCTTAGTAGTTTGGCTTTGATCACTCGTTAGCCGATAGAACTACTATAATTAAAAACAAGGAGTGTGTTGCGATGATAAGATACTATAAAACTATCGATTCTAAGCTAGAAAAAATCAACGAGCCAGAAGAAGGATGCTGGATAAACCTTGTTGAGCCTAATCAGAGCGAAATACATGAAATACATGATTATACTGATATTGATATAGAAAGTATCAATGCCGCTCTGGATGAGGAGGAACGTTCAAGAATCGAAGTAAACGACAACCATACTCTTATCCTTATAGACATACCTATAGATGAGAGTGACTCAAATAATTCATTATATAGTACTATACCGCTTGGTATAATAATCACTGATGAAATAATTCTTACAGTATGTAGTGAACAGACAAAAATTCTTAACGACTTCATTGTCGGTCATATAAAGGATTTTTATACTAATATGAAATCTCGTTTTCTTCTTCAGATTTTGCACAAAAATGCATCTTACTACTTACATTATCTAAGAAGAATAAACAAGATGACTACTACTCTAGAAAAAGAAATTTATGATTCTATGCAGAATAAACAGCTTATACAGTTACTAGAGCTTGAAAAATCTCTAGTTTACTTCTCTACTTCATTAAAATCTAATGAATTAGTTCTTAATAAGATGCTTAAGACATCAAGTATTAAAAAATATCACGATGATGACGATTTGCTGGATGATGTTATTGTAGAAAACAGACAGGCTCTTGAAATGGCAACAATTTACGGAGATATACTTAGCCGAATCATGGATGCTTTCAGTGCAATAATAAGTAATAACCAGAACAACGTTATGCAGGTTCTTACAGTTATAACACTTATCGTTTCATTACCTACATTAATATCAGGATTCTTCGGAATGAACGTCGGTGGAATCCCACTTGCAAACAATGCAAATGGATTCTGGTTAATTGCATTTATTTCTACAATAATCTGTGTAATCATAACTATTTTAATGTCTAAAAATAAACTTTTATAGATTCTGTTTCGTAAGTATTTTAATCCATTTAGAATGCTTATGAAACAGACTTTTAGTTTTAAGGGATTTTTTATAAAGGGGGAAACTTAATATGAATTATATCTTACTTGTAGTCGGATTTGTTCTTCTTGTAAAGGGTGCCGACTATTTTGTAGAAGGTGCTTCAAGTATTGCAGAATCTTTGAAGATTCCTTCATTGATAATAGGGCTTACAATCGTCGCTTTTGGTACTAGTGCACCAGAAGCTGCAGTAAGTATTACAGCTGCTCTAAGTGGTCAAAATGGGATGGCTATGGGGAATGTAATTGGTTCTAATATATTCAACCTTCTTATGGTTGTAGGTGTATCTGCTATGATAAAACCATTAATGGTAGAAAAAAGCGTTAGAATCAAAGAATTTCCATTTTTAATATTAATCTCTATTCTTACATTTGTAATAATTGGAGATCAATTCTTTGGAGGAACTTCTGTAAACCAACTTAGTAGAGGCGATGGTTTAGTTCTTCTAATGTTCTTTGCTGTTTTTATGTATTCATTAATAATGACAGCATTAAATTCTAGAAATCAAGCTTTAGAAGCTCAGAAAGCCAATCATAATGAAAAAATAACTATTGAAATAGATGCTCCTGTTGAAACTATGCCTATCTCAAAAGCTATAATATTCTCAATCGGTGGGATAATAGCTATAGTTCTAGGTGGACAGGTTGTTGTAAATGCTGCAACAGGAATAGCAAAGAGCTTTGGTGTAAGTGATCAGCTTATAGGGCTTACAATAGTTGCTATCGGTACTTCTCTTCCTGAGTTGGTTACTTCTATAATAGCTGCAACTAAAGGTGAAAGTGATATAGCTTTAGGAAATGTAATTGGATCAAATATGTTTAATATATTATTTGTTTTAGGTGCATCTGCTGCTATTTCTCCAATAGCAATAGATCCTAAGCTGTTTGTTGACTGTTTATTTATGATAGGTGTAACAGTTCTTGGTTATGTGTTTACTGTTGTTAGAAAAGATATAAATAGAGTTGAAGGAGCAATATTAACTGCTCTTTACGTTGGATATACAGCGTATCTAATAATGAGTATATAAATTATACAAGGACAAGAGTATATCTGCTCTGTGCTCCAGGCTTCAGTGCCCCACACTGTTAGAGTAACACATTTAGCAGTTGTGGGGCACTTGCAGTATTGTC
>URRU01000249.1 GCA_900550335.1 uncultured Clostridium sp.
TTTCATTTGAGGTGAAAATATGGATTTTTCTCCATTATATATTTCCTTAAAAACAGCGGGACTTGCTACAATAATTACTTTTATTTTAGGTATATATGCAGCTAGATTTATTTACAAATTAAAAAAATATCAAGGATTTATAGATGGCATCATCACTTTACCTTTAGTTTTGCCTCCTACTGTAGTGGGTTTTTTCTTATTGTTATTTTTAGGAAAAAATAGTTTTATTGGACAATTTTTAGCTGTATTTGATATTAATATAATTTTTTCCTGGCCAGCTACTGTAATTACAGCAGTTGTAGTTTCTTTCCCATTGATGTATAGAACGACGCGTGGAGCTTTTGAGCAGATAGATAAAGATTTGATTTTTGCAGCGAGAACTTTAGGTATGAGTGAAGAAAAAATCTTTTGGAAGATTATATTACCTTTGGCAAAATCTGGTATATTAGCAGGTGCAATTTTATCTTTTGCTAGGGCTTTAGGTGAATTTGGAGCGACAATTATGCTAGCGGGTAATATTCCAGGAAAAACGCAGACAATGTCTACAGCTATTTATTCAGCAGTGCAAACAAATGACCAAGAAACGGCTTTTGTTTGGGCAGGGATAATAATTGTTGTATCATTAATGGTAATGGTATTGATGAATTATTGGTTAAAACAGCAACAAAAAGTCAATAGTTGAGGTGAAGTAAATGGCTTTAGAAGTGGCAATAAAAAAATATTATCCTGATTTTAGTTTAGATGTGAATTTTTACACTGAAAAAGGAAATTTAGGTGTATTAGGTGCATCTGGTTGCGGTAAGAGCATGACGTTGAAATGTATTGCAGGGATAGAAACACCAGATGAAGGAAAAATAATTCTCAATGGTAGAGTTTTGTTTGACAGTGAAAAAAAGATTAATTTATCACCACAAAAGCGAAATATAGGCTATTTATTTCAAAATTATGCGTTGTTTCCTCATATGAATGTTGAAGAAAATATTGCTGTAGGTATAAAAATTAAAGAAGAAAAAAATGAAATTATAGCTAAGTATTTAAAAATTTTTCATTTAGAAAATTTAAAAAAGGCTTATCCTAAAAATTTATCAGGAGGGCAACAACAAAGAGTAGCATTAGCTAGAATTTTTGCTTCACAGCCTGATATATTAATGTTAGATGAACCTTTTTCGGCTTTAGATGATTTTTTAAAATGGCAAGTTGAATTAGAATTAGCAAAAGTTTTAAAGCTTTATGGTAAAAATGTATTATTCGTTTCCCATAATAGAGATGAAATTTATCGTTTTTGTGATGAAATTATGGTATTATCACAAGGGAAAACTGTGTCTTTTAGCACTAAAAAGGATTTATTTGAAAAACCGAATTCAATCGCTGCTTCTAAATTGAGTGGTTGTAAAAATCATTCACGCATAGAGAAAGTAGATAAGTATTTATGTAGAGCTATTGATTGGAATATAGATTTAACAGTTACTAGTGAAATAAGTGATAAAGATAGATACATAGGCATTAGAGCCCATGAGTTAATGATAGTTGATGATAAAGAAAGAAAAAAAGATATAAATGTAGAAGAATTCATCATTGATGAATTAGTAGAAAATATTTTTAGCATAGTTATAATGTTGAGAAAAGAAAATGCTAGACAAGCCATTCGTTTAGAAGTTGGCAAAGAGTATTGGCAAAATAATAAAAGAATTGGCGATACTATATGTGTAAAATTACCTCAAGATAAGATTTTTCTTTTAGATAAGTAATAAAAAAACTCATTTCAATAGAATTGACTATAAAAAAGATATGTTTTCATAGTTAATTTAAATATTGAAATGAGTTTTTTATTTTATTTGCTAATTGTAAATTTAAAAATAGTATATTTATCGGACTGTTTTTCTGTTGTTAATTTTATTTGATGTAAACTAGCTAGATGTTGGGCAATTTTTAGTTCAATGCTGTTTAAGATAGTATCATCTTCTGCGGTCTGATAAAATTGAGGGAACATTTCTGGTAGGTGTTCGACAGATATTTCATCGTTATTGTTTTGCATATAAATATAATAATTGTTGTCATCTTCTAAAATCTTTATGATTAAATCACTTTTTTGAGGATAGATTTGAAGTGCTTTATCTAAAGTTTCACAAAACATTTGTTTAAGACGATTTTTATCTCCTGTAAATAAAATGATTTCTTTAGCTAGACTTATTTTTAAATCTATCTTTATATTTTGTTCCTTAGCTACTTTTTCACGAGCTTTTATACTATCTTGAAGAATTTCTATTAAATTGAGTAAATCTTTTTGAAGTGTAAAATCTTTATTATCTAATTGAGATAAATCTAAAAGATTATTAGCAATCATATCTAGTTTATCAATATTTTTTTGCATTTGTTTTAAATATGACTCAGGTATATTGGATTTTTTTTGAGCTAATTCGTGTATATCATGTTTTAATTCTTTTAAAGGTGTATGGAGTTTATAAGCTGTTTTTATGATTAAATTATTATCAGATTGAGCTTTAGCTTTAGATGTAGTTTCGAGATTTTGTAAATATAAAGAAAGACGATTTAAA
>URRU01000250.1 GCA_900550335.1 uncultured Clostridium sp.
GTAGTTACAGGTTTCTAAAGGAGTTTACAATTATGGGTACTGTTATATACAGAACAAAAAAATTCGCACCCTACGCTAAGTACAGTAAATATTGGAATGAGTATGTTCAGGAGAGGGATGAAATTATTAAATATGTTTATAATAATGTTAAGTATCCAGATCGTGAATTAAGAAATACGACAACCCATCACGAAAAAGATAGATGGACAATAGGAGATGACGATTTCCCTGATTGGTTATATCAATATGTACATTCTTACGGATTATCTAGCGAAGGTAAGAGAATTGTAAAACAATGGAGAGTGAAGAAATACCTTTCTGATATAGAAAGCCATAAGGAACAGGGACACTATGTTGATGAAGAACAGAAACTAGTTGTTACGAACCATGAGGTCAAAATTTTTAACGAGTCTACAGAAATCCCTCAGTGGATGGATATCACTGGATTAGTGAAAGAAGCATATAATCGAACTCGTATTTCACCTAAATTTATGGAATCTGTGAGAAATAAATTCGAAGATGGTGAGATAAATTATGACAAATTACAGTCGATGGCTACTAAAAATAAAGTAATAAAGAAACTGTTGTAATTCTCTGTTGACCGTCTATTATTATATATTCATGATGACCAGAATCTTCTTGAGCAACATAAACTATACTTCCAAAAAAATGATTTTCATAGCCTTTTTTATAAACTTCCATTAAATCATTAAATAACTCTTTACAATTAGATTTTTTCCAACTATATGGTCTTTGATAAACTGGTATTATAAATTTTTTATCAGCTCCATCTAAAAATCTATACATACAACTTTCACTAGCTTTCATAATACTCACCCCTATTATATCTATTTATTATAAAATTATACTATATTTAAATTATACTTTATTATTCTATACTACTCAATATATATAGTATCTATAATATATAATACTATTTCAAATTTAAAAGAGTACTAATTCAAAAGATAAATTAGCACTCTTTCCCTTATAAAACTTCATCAACGTAAGCCTTTATATTAAATATTAATTTAAGCCAGATAATGATCTCATTACAATATCAATATCTTTATTTTCTAATTCTTGTATTATATGAAGATATGTCTTTTGAGTTGTTGTCATACTTGAATGACCTAATCTCCTAGCTACACTTGCTATTGATACACCTGCAAACAATAATAATGATGCATGTGTATGTCTTAACCCATGAATTGTTATCTCTGGAATATTTGCTTTTTTGCAATATCTACTTAAAACTGAATTAACTGTCGAATTATATACATTTCCTTTTACAAATATTGGTTCATTTTCAGGAAGTCCCTTTAACAACTCAGAAAATTGTATAACTGTTTTCCAATCTATTTGTATTTTTCTTACAGATGATTTATTCTTTGTTGGCATAAATCCACCCTCGCCTTTATAGTCCCAAGTTTTATTTATTGAAAGCATCTGGTGTTCAAAGTCAAAATCTTTTGGAGTTAATCCTAAAGCCTCTGAAAATCTCATTCCTGTTTTAGCAACTAATAATATAAGCCATTCCCAACTAACTTCTTGCTTTAATTCTAAAGAAGTTAAAAGCATATGGAGTTCAAACTGATTTAGATATTTTCTTTTTTTCTCTGATGGAGTTTTTCCCTTTATAATAGCTTTTCTAGTTGGGTCTCTTTCTATTAAACCATCATCTACTGCATCCAAGATAGCTCCTTTTAGTTGATGGTGAAAATCCATAGTTGTTTGTCTTTCATGATATTCTGCATATTTATTTAATATCTCTTGATATTCTATTCTGTTAAGCTCACATACTTTTAATTCTGGTGCTAATCGTTTTAACCACTTCAAAGTCATCATATATTTATCAAGGGTAACTTTTCTTATTGCCCCCATTTTATATACTCTAATCCATTTTTCGTAGTATTCATAAAATAATTCTGTGTTCCGCTGCTGCTTTGACATTTTAATTTCCTCCATTTCCAAAAATCGGCTTACGTTGATGAAGGGAGATAAGATTGTCTATAAATTTAAATAGTTTTATAATCTTCTCTTGTTCTTTTACTTTTGGAAAAGATACCTGTATTTTCTTTATATCTGAGTTATGTATATGCACAACTGATTTACCTTGAGCCTTACTTGACAAATCTTTTTGCGTTTTCCCATTAGAAATTGCTAAAGCTAAAAAACATGATTCTACAATTTCTATAGGTCGAATTATATTTAAATCTCCACCAATTAAAATCCCTTTTTTAATAATTGCTGAAGCTCTGGCAATGTCTTCGGATGTTTCACCTGAAGAAGGTACTATAACTTCATTTCCCTGACTCAAAACACTGCCCTTTTTTATTTTCGAATAGGTATTAACTTTATCAATACAAAATTCATAATTAGTATAAAGTCTGCCATACAATATTATCGGATTGCCATTATTTGACAAATCAGATTTTGAATAGCCGTTTCCTTTTGAAAAAGAAGCTATATCTTCTATATAACGCTGTTCCCAATCATCATTAAATCCCTTGAATCGAATCTTTGGTCTTCTATCATT
>URRU01000251.1 GCA_900550335.1 uncultured Clostridium sp.
ATTTTATTTTTTATTCTTATAATGCTTTTACTAACTTATCTCCTAATTCTTTTAATTCTTTTTCTGCATCTGCTGTAGGAGCTTCATTGCTTATTACTGTTCCTAAAACTTCAGCTCCTGCATTTGCCATTCTTTCAGACCAAGTTTCCATCCATTCTCCTGAGCCCCATCCATAAGAGCCAAATAAAGCAACTTTTTTACCAGATAATCCACCTTCTAAAGATTCAACAAAAGGTTCCATTTCCCCTTCTTCTAATTCTTCATTCCCCATAGATGGGCAACCTAATGCAAATACTGCATCTTCTAATAATGTATCTTTATCTATATCTGAAACGTTAAATAACGCTGCTTCATTACCTGCTTCTTTTATCCCCTCAGCTAGCATATTAGCCATACTTTCTGTATTTCCTGTTCCACTCCAATAAACAACTTTAACCATTTCTAGTTCCTCCTAAAAGTTAATAAATTTTTTACCTGCATCTAAATTATTCTTTAATCTATGCAGCTTTTGCGGCAAATTCCCTACATTCAGAACAAATCTGATATATTTGCTTGCCATTTTCAATTTGTTCTACAAAATATTTCTTTATATCTTTATATGTTTTAAATAACCGAATTTTTTCTTCGGCATTTTTGTAGACTTTCCAATAACCAGAGTATAGATAGTTCTTTCCATTATTTTCTATAAACCCTGAAACATCTTCCAAAGGATAACCAAGAACTATACCCATTTCATGAGGAAATTCAGCTCTTCCTTCCTTAAATTCAGTATATCTCATAGCTAATCTTTCAATAACTTCATCGACACTAAAAATCTCATATCCATATTGTTTTATAAACTCTCTGTTTTCAATATCTGAAAGAGTTTCTTCCAATTTTTTTCGATTGAAAATAATTGATACAGATTCTTTTGTTCCAGTATATAATTTCATATATTCAGTTCCAGTATTTCTTAATTCTTCTGAAATACATCCTTCACAATGATTGTTATATATTAATAGATTTGAAGGTTTTATACCTGACAAAACTAAAGAACACTGTAACCCTATATTTCCTTTTATACTGCATCTTAGACATGATATATTCATTTTATTATTCTCCTCTCTGCATCAATTATTTATATCTTTTTCTTACTCTAAATTTTTATATTTGCTTCATTTATTGATATTGATTATCGTTATTGTTCTCTATGTTTATTATATTACTACACGAGTAATTATAAATCAAGCTTTTATTTGATAATTAATATCATTTATTTATCATTTTCTTTATTCTTTTATCAATAACTCTTGTATCTGTTGTTTTTACTAGCTTCTGCTTATCTTATAAATCCATTTTTTATTATAAATTTATTAGAATTACATAAAAAATTGCATAAAAAAGACACCTACCCTTTAGATAAGTGTCTATTACTTTTATAATTTAAATTATTTTGTTTTTAAATCATTTTTTACAAACTGTCTTTTTATTAAAGTGTTGTGTCTAGGTTTTGCCCATATAAATGATTTTATTGTCTCATTGAAAAGATATGGCTTGTTTAAATAAGGCTTTAAATCAATCTCATTTTTTGAATATGTACAAAGCCTCATCATACCATCCGCAGTTACATTTATTTTATCGCATTTATTACAAAAAGAGCATTTTAATGGTGTCATTACACCTATTCTACCTTTAGATCCCTTTACTTTATAATAACTTGCAATACTGCCTTTATCCTTATTTTCAATCATTCTTATACCAGGAAGAGACTCTATCGTCTCTTTTATGTCATAATGACCTCTATCGTATATCGCCTTTGCTTCTCCAAACGGCATAAGCTCTATAAATCTCACATCAACTGGTATCCTTCTAGATATTTGTATAAAGTCTATAAGCTCATTATCATTAAAATCATTTATAGCTACACAATTTATCTTTACCTTCATACCAAGATGTAAACACGAATCTATCCCTGTTAATACTTCATTTAGGTTTCCATTTCGTGTAACAGCTCTGTATTTATACTGTTTTAAAGAATCTATACTTACATTTACACTTGTAAGTCCTGCTTCTTTTAATACAATTGCATTTCGAGCTAAAGTTGTTCCATTTGTAGTCAGAGAAATATCCCTTATCCCACAGTCTTTTGCGCAT
The DNA here is from genome assembly GCA_900550335.1 of uncultured Clostridium sp. Classification (GTDB taxonomy): domain Bacteria; phylum Bacillota; class Clostridia; order Peptostreptococcales; family Peptostreptococcaceae; genus Peptacetobacter. The sequence continues at coordinate 2,134 of URRU01000251.1, forward strand.
TTTATAAATTCAGGCAAATTAGGATGAAGTGTAGGCTCTCCTCCACCTCCTACAAATTTTATCTTTCTTATTCCATTTTCTGCAAATGCCTTTATTAAAAATTTGATGTCTTCTGGCTTTAGTTTATCGTTTATGTAATCAGGTCTGTATTTCGTATCTGCTGATTTACAGTATACACATTGTAAATTGCATCTATCAGTTATAGCTATTCTAAGGTAATCTATTACTCTACCGTATCTATCTAACATACTTTTTTATCCTAAAATTGAATTGTCTATTTTCTGATACTCTTCAAAATATATGCAATTTTTATGGTACAATACAACAAATCTATTTATTTTCATTTTTACTCTCCTGATTACTTTATCGCTTTTTATTTATATTAATTTATAT
>URRU01000252.1 GCA_900550335.1 uncultured Clostridium sp.
AAACTTGCAACAGCAATCATTTATATAAAAAACTAGAAATTATATAATTATCGCTGTTGTTGATTGTGGTAGTTTTACAAAAGCTGCAGAAAGTTTGTATATCTCTCCAACAGCAGTTATGAAACAGATGAATACATTAGAAAAAAATTTAGATTTGACAGATTATAGGTTGCATTTAGTTCCTTTTGAGGATAATCACGAGGGAATTGTTTCTGAGATTAAAAATCTTGGTGAGAAGTTTGATTTCTTGGTTGGTGTTTGTGATTCAAAAATATGGCTGTCAATTTGTAATTTTCTTCCTCTTGGTAGGTACAAAAAGATGGTCGCAGTTTCTAGAGATCATAGATTAGCTTCTAAGGATTGTATTGAGCTTGAAGATTTGTATGGAGAGAATTTAATGATGGTAGCTCGTGGAGATTCTGGGATAAATGATTTTATCAGAAATGATTTGGAAAGGAATCATCCTGAGATTAATATTGTAGATACTCCAAAGTTCTATGATTGGTCTGTTTTTAATTCTTGTGCAGATTCTGGTAATGTATTGTTGAGTATTGAGTGTTGGAAGGATGTTCATCCTGGGCTTGTTTCTATTCCTGTGAATTGGGATTATAGTATTCCTTATGGGATTTTGTATAGCAAGGATGCTCCTGATGATGTAAATAAGTTTGTTAGATTGGCTAGTGATATTGTGGAATAGTAAAAGGGACTCTTGCAAGTCCCTTTTTGTGTGGAAGAATATATTTATTTTCAAATTATTTCACTTCAAAAGTATATGTTATAGTATTTCCTGTCTTATCTGTTGAAGTTTTTTGATCTGAATCAACTTGTTCCATTGACTGAATTGTAACAGTATAAATTCCTTTTTCTAAACCTGATTTTGGTCTTAATTTCATCTCTATAGTTCTCATATCACCTTTATTAAATCCTACTGTTCTTGTTCCTAATTTTTTATTTTGTCTTACACCGTAAAAAATATATTTATCTGCAGTAGAATTGTCAAGTTTAGTAGAATGATATGCTTCTAAATTATTAGTCCAGTTAGCCTGTTCTATTAGAGAACCGTCCAGATCGTCTTCCTTTGGAGTATGAGAATTATTTCCAATTATTGTTGTTTTTAATGTCAATCCACATCCATCTCCTACAGAATGATCCTTTTCACCAGTTTTGAATACTTCATCAAATTTTTTTATATCACCATCTTTTTTAACCTGTAATCTTAAATAAGCTCCATCACTATAGTATGATAATCCATTATTATCATCTACTTTCTTTTGGTCAGATCCTATTTTTTCTGAAGAACCCCATTCAAATGATGCTGATAAAGTTCCTTTTACATCTCCGTTTAAATTTTCATCTAATTTAGTTATACTGTTTCTATTTTGAGGAGAAAGAGTATAAGGGCTCCAAACAGTTTTTCCATTTACTGTTTGTTTATTATATACTTCTGTTGACTCTTCTCCTATTACATTAACTTCTATATCTTTTAAATAATCCTCAGATATAGAATCAGAATATACAGGGAATTTTTCATTTAATACAGCTATATTTAAATCAATTATACATTTTTCTGTTACACCTGAGCCTTTATCTACATTTATTCCACCCCAGCCATTTTCATTAGTTATTACACCTTCTCCTTTTAGAGTAGAACCATTCACAACAAATCCTGCTCCTGAATTATTGTAAGAAGAAACATTATTTAAATATACTTCAGATTTAAATAGATTTATACCTATACCATAAGCAGTCTTAGCTTTACCATTATCTGTATAATTTACATCTTTTGCACCTGTAACATTTATATTTGTTAGTTTTACATCTTTTGCATCTGAAACAAGTATTATAGAAGCATCTCCTTTACCTGTAGCTGTCCATGTTCCTGATGCTTTTAGTACTGGTTTTTCAACATCATAATCAAAATCACCCATTATTTCTAGTGGTTTAGTTACTTTAATCTGTTTTGTTAGTTCATAATCTGTACCATCTAAAACTACAGTTTTTCCAGCAAATTGATCTATATTGTATAATTTCTCTTTTTTTGAAACTGGAACATATACAAAATCTTTTTTAGTTGATATTTCAACTTTTGCTGTATTACTACCTTTTTCAGCAACAATCTGATATACTACATCTTTTAATAAAGGTTTTTTTAAAGTTATTTCATATAAATCATTTACAGAATCATTTTTTATTTCTTTTATAAAATCATTTGTTACATCTTTATTGCCTTCTTTTTCTACTATTTTTAATTTTACTCCGTCTGCTGCTCCTACTTCTATATGAAGTGGTGTTAAATCATATTCTCCATCATATGTTAGTTCAAATTTATTTTCTTCTGTTGAACCACCTGTATTTCCTCCTGTAGAACCACCTCCACTTGGTTTATTAGTTTCTGGTTTACTAGTTGAGTTATTTGCAACATTTCCGTTTGGAGCGGTTATTTCTACTTTACCTGTAACTGTTCCTTCAACTTTTATATCTACATTTTTATCTGTATTTATTATTATATCTTCTGTTATTGTTG
>URRU01000253.1 GCA_900550335.1 uncultured Clostridium sp.
TATATTAATATATATTCTTTTTATATTTAAGATATAACTGCTCTATATCGTTCATCTTACGTTTCATTTCTAACTGAAGTCTTGATGCTTCTGCATATTCTTTATTATCAACAGCATTTCTAACTCTAGTAAATAAAGACTCTTTTGTAAGAGTATCCTTCATTAAATCATACTTCATATCTGATATTGATTTCCATATAACTTCATCTATTGCATCCATATTTTCTGGTGTATGAAGCTTTTTAAGAGCTCTTATTCTAGTTATATTCTGCTCTATTAATCTTGTTTTTAATTTTTTCTGCCATTTATCCACAGCTCCAACCTTGAATGACTGTATAACAGCATCAGTAAATACATTACCCTGTTTTAAACATTTTAACTTATATGAGAATTTTTCTATATTTTTCATATTTTCAAATACTGTAGCAGGAGGATTTCCGAATCTTTTTCTTCTTTCTTCTTCACTATAGTATTCAAATATATCGTGTTCATCTCTATATGCTCTATCTTTTTCTAAGTAAAATCCTTCTTCACCTGGCTGTTTAGATAATTCTTTTTCTAATTCTTTTGGGCCAAATCCACTTTCAGCAGCTGCTCTTATACCTTCTATCATTGCCTGGTATCCTGCTGCTATAACAAGGTATTTATTTGATAATGGGTTTGGAGATCTAAGCTCAAATCTCAATGTTTTAGGGTTTCTCATATCTCTTATTAAACCTACTAAAACAGATCTGTTTCTTGAAGGCTGTTCATAACTATGTCCTAAAGAAGTAACTATACATATAGGAGCTTCAAATCCAGGTACTAATCTGTTGAATCCGTCTATTGATGATGTAACAAATGGATTTATAATTTCATAATTGTAAAGCATACCCATAAGTGCTCCATATCCAGCTATACTTAGATAGTCGCTTTTCATATCTACTGGAGCAAATACGTTCTGTCTTTTTCCGTTCTTTAGCAATACACTTACTCCAAAGTGAGTGTGTCCACCATTTCCAGCAACACCATCTATTGGTTTAGCTTTAAATGTAACTTCTAGCCCATGTGCAGTAAATACATCTTCTACTACATCTCTAACTAGTAGCTCGTTGTCTGCAGCCTGTAGTGGTGTAGAGAACTTCCAAGATATTTCTAGCTGCTCCATGGCGTGGTTAGTCTTACCTTCTATACTTATAGAGCTTGGTATACCACCAACCTCTTTATGAGCCATTTCAGGTTCTATTCCCATTTTTCCAAGTATTATTAATGATTCCTCTAGGCAAGTTCTTATTACACCGTGAGTTCTCTTCCAATACTGCTCTTTTAAACTCTGAGAAGTGTATAATTTTTCAAGGTCTGCCTTATCTTCTGGAGTATTTACCCAGAATTCAAGCTCAGTTGCTGCAGTAAGTCCAACTTCTTCTATCTCATCTGCTGATTCTATTCCTAAGTTTTCTAATACTTTTGGATATGTTCTAAATACATCCATTAAAGATTCTTTAAAATATTTGTCTGCTTTCTGAAGTATACCTCTTGAGCATACTTTTTTATTATCGTGTATTAAGAATGCAGGTATTTTTAATGTACCTACAGGTAATCCTGTTTCTTCATCTATAAATTCCATATTGTAGTCTACATACCATCTACAGTTTCTGTCTGGCATAAGGTCTACTTTTGCATTATTTAATGTTGCTATATTGTAAAGCTCAACACTTGAACCATCAGTCTGTACTGCTGATGCTAAGAAATCATCTATATCATCAAGTAAAAATTTAACTGGTATTTTTTCATCAGTTGCATTTCCCCCAAGGTCAACCCCCATTAATGATACAAATTTTATATTAGGATTTTCTTCAAGTATTCTTTTAATATCTTCCTTTGTGTGTTCATTTTTTTCTATTGTGTATAGTAGTTCTTTTCCCATATCATGACCCTCTTTTCCTTAAAGTGTTTTTTATTTATGGTTTTTCTGTACTTTTTTTTATATCACCAAAAAAATATTCGTGTTTTTTATTTTCTTATTATATAACATATAGAGATTATCTGCAATATTTTTTGATAATTCAACGTTTTCACATAATAGATTCTCTTTTGATAAATGTATTCTATTTTTATATTTCTAATACAATTATTTTATTGATTTACTGATTTCATTTTTTGTATTATACTAATTATATTAATTTCATTATTTTATGGAGGTTATGATGGAGTACATAGTATTTGACCTAGAGTTTAATCAGGGATTCAATAAAAAGACTAATAAGACTTATTCTGACAATGCCTGTCCCTTTGAAATTATCCAACTAGGTGCTGTTAAATTAGATAGTAATTTCAATATAATTGCAGCCTTTGATACTTTTATAAAGCCTTGTCTTTATACATCTATGCATCCTTATGTGGCAAAAATTACAGGAATTAAGATTGAAGATTTAGAGAATGCTCCAACTTTTAAAGAAGCATTCAAAAAATTTACAGAGTTTGTATCAAGTGATGACCCAATATTTTGTGTATGGGGAAAAAGTGATTTAAGGGAG
>URRU01000254.1 GCA_900550335.1 uncultured Clostridium sp.
TAGGTCGTTCTATAATCTTTACATTGTTTAATTGTAGTAGAAATTCTAGAAATTGCTTGTTCAGTATCTTTTTGGAGCCATAAATACCGGCATACGTTATAGTTAAATTTGATTGACAATTCTAGTTCTTCTATCGTATTTAAACTCAATTGGTTAACTCTTTCCTCTATTCGATCTCTAATTTTATTAAATCGTTCTATACTCCCAACTTCATAATAAAAATTAAATAATGTATTAGAGAATTGAAGATAGTTCAAATCAGATGTACTTAGTTGCTCAAGTACTCCCTCTAATTTTTGAACTGCCTCGTCTTTCTTTCCATAAAAATAAAAATCAACAAGTGTTTTTATCCACTCCATATAAAGTTTATCAGATAAAGATAAACGATGGGTCTTAATATTTTCTAATTCAAGTATATATTTTAAAGACTCATAATTCCGATTCATAATAAAAATACGTGCTATTTTTTTAAATTCTGTTAGCTCGTCTTTTTTCTGTTCAACATGTTCTTCAAAAAAATAATCCATACTGACTTTTAGTCTGCGTGATAAAGCATACAAGAAGTCTGCCCCTGGAGTATATTCTCCACTCTCTAACCGACTAATTTGACCTTGTTTGCAAATCCCTTCAGCCAATTCTTTTTGTGACATTTTTAATTCTTTTCGTCTATTTTTTAATCTTGTTGCTAATAATGTACCCACGTTTGGATATTCCTTTTCTAATTGATTTTGACTTCAATATTAATTGTAATATGTTTAAATTAAAAATTCAAATATATGTCCAGAAAGATACAAATTTTATATAAATGGTAGTCGATGTTCCATTTTAGAAATCTATATCTCCCAATAAAATGAAATTCGATTTGATATAAATAAGAATTCTTCGAAGGATCTAGTTCGCAAGATGATATCAGTATGATTTTATATTTGGTTGGTATCTTAATTCATTTATTGATGTTATTTTTTCCTGATAAATTTCAAGAATAAGGCAGAATTCATAATCAAGTACAATATGTCATATTCGAAAAAAATATTGATAGAAATTGAAAAGCATCTGAACAGTTATACAAATCAACTGTTCGGATGCCATTTACATTTATTTTATCAAATTTTAAATATCATTTACGGTTTCTGTAAATAAGCATACTAACCGACAAAATTATAGTAAGTAGAGCACTCATCAATAATATTATTTTACTTTTAGTAAATATATCTACAACTTGTAAAACAGAGACCAAACTAACGAAGAAAAGTATAATTTCCATAACTCTATTCTTCTGTGACTCATTAAATTGATTTCTATCCTTTAACAAATCGTATTCCTCCTGCTTAATTTTTTCTATATATTCATCATGCTTGAAATAAGAACTTTCTTTTAAATGATTAAATAAATCAAAAATAGCAATATGATTTATTCGATAGATATATAGAAAAGATCGTTTATAACCGTGAACCCACTCGTTAAATTTTATTGTTTATCATTTGAAAGTTGGAATTTTTCCAGCCCATCCATAATAGTCTCATCTAGACACACTAACTGAAAGAATGGAGTGGCTGAAGATAAAAAGAAACTGGCTTGTCTTAAAAAATTTGATTCAAATTTGTCAGAATCATCCTCACTCCATACTATATAATTTGCTCCTTTATTTATATAATTAATACTACCTAAATTATAATAGTTGGTTAAATAGTTTTTTGATTTAATTTCTGAAGATACATTGTTAACACTATAGGGAGCATTTATCATCCATGTATACAGTTTTTTATTTTTAAAAAAATCCATTTTATTCATGTAAAACACTCTCTTTCTCAGCCATATCTCAAATTTGTTAAATATAATATTCCGGATCCAGTAACAAAATGTCAATAAAATATACTCTCAGTTAACTTCAATCCTCCGTTTATGGAGGAAAGTTCTTTTTTTATATACTTCAATATATCATCAAGTTGATGTTTAGTATTTAAAGAATACTCTCTATCACTCTTTTCAAAATCAGGAAATATTTGCCATCTCATCATTGTAATCGGATGAAAAAAGTCAAATCTATAGAATGATGATCTTAAATCTTCAAATAATTCTATGACTATTGATCCGTTTTGAAAAACAGTGAGTGTCACAAAGAAAAAATGTACTTCTTCCTCACTATCCACTTCTATTAAAGGAGCAAAAATAAATTTAACAAATTGATTAGATTTAGAACTAAAAAGACAATTTTGTTTTCCTTTTTCTAATCTTGCAAAATATAAGTCTAAATAATAATTAGTTTTCTCATCCACTTTGTTTTTTAAATGTTGCAACTCTTTGGGAATTTTCCATGGCTTATATTTCTTTTTTAAAAGAGTATTATTTTTTGTACCTATTAGTGTCATAATCGTAGCCGGATGATTTTCAAATTTTTTAGTAATTATCTCTATTAGTTTATTGTTGTCTATCTTATATAAATCTGTGCTCAACATATAGAAAGAGGTGATTTTCACTTCTTCTATTTTTTTTGAAATCTCAGGAATTTTTT
>URRU01000255.1 GCA_900550335.1 uncultured Clostridium sp.
TTTCTTTATTTATACTCTCTTATTTATGTTTTTTATTTTCTACTCTTTTATTTATATTTTTTATTATTGTATATACCTCATTATTTTCTGTATCTAATTTTTTCTAAATATTGTTCTTTTCTATTCTACATATTATTCTTTTCTAATTATGTCTATTAATTCTTCTCTGCTTATTCCTAATTTTTTAGCTTCTTCCATAAAAGATACTAGCGATTCATTTATAAACTTTTCTTTTCTAGCTTTTTTTATTATTTCTTTTGCTCCTTCTGCCACGAACATTCCCCTACCTCTTTTTTTGTATAGTATTTCTTGATCTACCAATATATTCATTCCCTTTAATACTGTAGCTGGATTTATCTCATACGTCTTTGAAATCTCGGTTGTAGAGGGTACTTGTTCATTTTCTCCTATTCCGTCTATGAGTATTTCATCCTCTATCGCCCTAGCTATCTGTATAAATATAGGTTCTTCTCCATTTAAAACAAATTTCATAGGAGCCTCCTTTCTCAAATAATTATTTTTATTTGATTGAATTCAATTCTTTGTTTATTAGTTAGTTAGTTGAGTAACTAACTCCTTAACTAGAATATATACTATATTCATATCTGTGTCAATAAATTTAAAAAAATTATTTTTTGTTTTTATATATATTTACTAGTTATCCCTTTTGTACTAATATTAAAGTATAAGGTGAATTTTTTAACACCTATATAATATGTTTATTCTATGATATTTAAATTAATATTTATTGTAGATATAATACGGAGGCGATTTTTTGAAAAATTTAATATCAGCAACTGATTTAATAAAAAAATTAGAAAATAATGAGGATATGGTTCTTATCGACTGTAGATTTAATCTACTTGATAGAGAATACGGCGCTAGAGCTTACAAAGAAGGTCATATTAAAGGAGCTTATATATTAGATGTGGATAAAGATTTATCCGCTCCAATAACTGAACATGGTGGATTCAACCCACTTGCAGACCCAAAAGAACTTGCTGCTAAATTAGAAAAAATGGGAATAGATAACAATACATACATCGTTACTTATGATGAAGGTGATTTAAATGGGCCTTCAAAACTTATGTATCAGCTTATGTATATGGGAATTAAAAATGTAGATGTTTTAGATGGAGGTATTCCAGCATTTTTACATGCAGGAGGAACATTAGAATCTGAAATACCTGAGGCTAATCATACAGATAAGAAAATAAATTTAGATTTAGATGAAGATATGATAGTAGATATGGAATATGTTAAGGCGAGATTATACGATCCTAATACTATAATAATAGATTCTCGTTCAAATGAGAGATACCAAGGAATAGTTGAACCTGCTTATTCTAAAGCTGGACATATTCCAAGTGCTAAAAACTATTTCTTCAATGATATTTTAAACGATAATTTTGAAAATGGTTCATATAAAGATTGTGAATTTTTAAAAGAGCATTTTAAAGATTTAATCGGCACTGATAAGGAGATAATTTTATCTTGTGGTTCTGGCATAGCTGCTTGTGTCAACAGTTTAGCACTAAGACAGTTTGATGTACCACATAAAATATATCCGGGAAGTTTTTCTGACTGGATTACTTATGAAGGAAATGAAATAAAAACAGGAAACGAATAAAATAACTTTACAATTAAAAAGGACAAGAGTTATATTGCTATTTGCTCCAGGCTTCAGCGCCCCATCCTATTTTTTAACACATTTATAGGTATGGGGCGCTTGCAGTATTGTCGCTTTATAGCAATTATAACTCTTGTCCATATTTTTTATTTTGATATAAGTTATTTTTCTCGTTTCCTGTTATTTTATTTCATTTACTTTATTACGTTGACATGAAAAAGTTTTTTTATATCTTCCACATTTCTCCATTTGGCATTCTAAAAATACTTCCCTTCTCTACTCTCTTAACCTCTCCACTTTCATAATCTCTAACAACGATAAAATCTTCATATTCAGGATTTTCATCCCAACTGGCAAAGTACATATCATCTACATTTCTAAAATCAAAGCCTTCTCTATCCTCAATATTATATTTTTTCCTTTCAGGATAAATTATTTCAAAATATCCATCATTTCCCGCTCTTGTAATCATCACAGGACTAATTTTAAGCATTAAATTATAGCAGTCCTCTATTTCTGATAAACTAATCTCAGCCTCAATATGCTTTATATCTTCAATCCGTTTACTTATGTTAAAAGATTTATCATTATCATTTTCATTATAATCTTTAAAATTTTCTCTTAGCAGTTCTTCACTGTCTATATAAATTAAGCTCATAATTTTTTTATCAAAATCAACTTCTAGGAAATAAATCTTCCCATCTAAAAAAACTGGCTTTTCTACATAAATATTCTCTCTAATCTCAAAAGGCTTAAATACTTTTCCATCTGGATAATGAATAAGTGCACAACTCATCCCAACAAAAGTATATCCATCATTCACAATCTCCTCGGCCTCATACAAATCACAAAATGACTTACTTGAAACATGAGAATAATA
>URRU01000256.1 GCA_900550335.1 uncultured Clostridium sp.
GTTATATATCTTTTTGCAAAATCTTGTCCTTTTATTTGTTCAAAATACAATCGAGCTCACCTCCATTTTATTTATACATATTTATTTATAATATGTCTTTCATGTATAATACATATTTTCATATATACTTTTACCTACATACTTTTATTTACACATTGCATTATATTTATAATGATTTTTTAACTATCTCATATATCTCATCGCTTATATCTTCTATAGTTCTAAGCTGATTATTTTCTACACACTCTACTCTTTTCCAATTGTATTTATCTGCTATATAAAGAGAGTTTTTATATGTTTTTCTAAGATAATTTTTATCACTTTCGTGTATATCTTTTTCTTCTTCGCCTGTAAATTTATTCTTTCTATTTTCCATAAGCTTTATGCTATAATCTACTGGAACATTTAGGAAAATAACCTCATCAGGTCTAGGAATTTTGAATAGGTTATATTCGTAATCCTCTAACCAATCTAAATACTTATCTCGTTCATTTATTTCCATTTTAGAAGCCTGATGAACCATATTAGATGTTGTGTATCTATCTGCAATTACTATTCCCCCAGCATTGTAAAAATCCTCCCATTCAGTCTTGAATGAGGCATATCTATCTGCTGTAAAGAATGTAGAAGCTATATATGCATCGACATCATCGGCATTTTTTCCAAAATCACCTCTTAAATACATTTTTACAAGTGTAGATGATTCAGATTTGTAGTTTGGATACTCTACTTTTCTAACGTTATATCCATCTGCAGTTAATTTTTTTAAAAGTTCTTCAGACTGTGTAGCCTTTCCACTAGCATCAGAACCACTTTCTATTATTATTAGTTTTCCTTTCATTTCTAGCATCTCCATCTTTTTATTAGGAGCCTGCTTTTTGAAAGTTTATAAAAACTTAATAATAATGAAAGTACTTTTTTAATAATAATAAAAGTACTTATTACTTATTAAATATTGTCTATAACTTGGATATATTCAAAATTAGAATCTTTTACACCTGTAATTTCCATACCCTTTTGTTTACAATATTTTAAGTAATTCATTATTTCTTTAGGGATTATTTCTCCCGCAGCAATCATGCATACTCCCGGTGGATATGGGACTATATTTTCTCCACATATCATTCCAATTGCATCTTCTATTTTAACATTTTTCTTCTTTCTTGAATAGAAGGCCTCTCTTGGAGTTAGTGACATTTGTGGAATAATCTCATAAGGATAGTCAACAGGCTCTATCTTTTTACGTTCTTCTAATAGAGATTTTTTATATATTTCTACAAGTGCTTTTTCAAGTTTTTCAAAGTCTTCTTTTTCATTTCCTATAGTAGTTATCATAAGCGCTCCAGAGTAGTTTGATAACTCGACTTGTATATTATGTTCTTTTCTAAGTATTTCCTCAAATTCGTAACCTGTTAATCCAACTTCTAGGCTAGATATAAATACTTTTGTAAGATCATCTTCATTATATATATTAAAAAAATCTAGGTTTTTATTTTCTAATTTATTTGTACACTCTCTGTGTATATCTTCACTTATTTTTTCGATTCTTAGTTTAAATTTATTTATATTATCTATAAGCTCTTCCATCAATTCTTTCCCATACTTTTCATATATATCTACAGCAATTTCTAAAGATTGCATAAGTATATATGATGGACTTGATGTTTCCGTCATTTTAAGCATTTTTTCTATTCTATCATTGTCTACTCTTTGAGTTTCTATAGCCTCTTCTGATATATGCATCATAGATGACTGTGTAAATGCAGGTAGTGTTTTATGCGTACTCTGTATAACTATATCTGCACCACATTCTAAAGCTGTTCTAGGAAGCTTTTCACTAAGTCCCAAGTGTGCTCCATGTGCTTCATCTATAATAACTATTAATCCATTATCGTGAGCGTATTTTATCATTTCTTCAAGTTCAAATGTTATTCCATAATATGTTGGATAAGTTAATAAAATAGCTCTTGCATCTTTATTTTCAGAGATTGAACTTTTTACATCCTCAAGTAGATTTCCTTTTTGAATGTTTGTATATTTGTCTATTTGTGATTTTATATATATAGGAATTATATCTCCCAATATACATCCATTTACCGCAGACTGATGAGAATCTCTGCTAAGAATTAATTTATCTTTAGGTGAGCAAACTGCCATTATAGCAGCTTCAATTCCACAAGTACTACCGTTTATTAAATAATATGTCTTTCCACTATTAAATACTCTCTGAGCCTTTAGTATACTATTCTTTATTATATCCTCTGGTGAATGTAAATTATCCGTTCCTGGAATTTCTGTAGTATCTGTCTTATAAAGGTTCTCTAAAATATTAGTATATTTTAATTTATTGTAAATTTTTCCGTTTTTATGTCCTGGCATATGAAATGATACTACATTTTCTTCTATTATTTTGTTTAATCCATTATTTATAAAAAGTTCATTATTATTTTTTTTATTCATAGATTTTTCCTCATTTAATTTTTTATAAAAAAAAA
>URRU01000257.1 GCA_900550335.1 uncultured Clostridium sp.
TTTCGATATATCAAATTTTATATAGCAAAATATATTTTTTTATTAATATAAAAAGGCAAAATAGTTTATTATTTTGCCTTTTTGATAGTTGTGTGTTTGTGTGATTTTTTGTACTTTTTATTGCTGTTTTTTTGTTGCGTTTTTAGAGCAATATTTATTTTTTTACTGATTTTTTATTTTATCAAACTATTTCATTAGTTTTGATACTATATTTGATGGTATTACAAATTCTACTAATCCAGCTGAACCTGGGGCTACTTCATATTCGTCGAAACATATAACAAGTTCACCTTTGTCATTTATGTAGAATGGCTGATCTTTTTTGATTTTAAATGTATTGTCTACAAAGTATACATCATTTGAATCTTTTTTAGTTCTTTCCTTCATCTGTGATAATATATTTTTGCTTAATACATCTACATAATCGTTATTTCCAAACATTCCTTCAAGTGTAAGAACTGTTTTATCTTCTTTATTTATATTGTATATTTTTCTGTTTGTTGCTGCTGAAGCTTCTATTTCAGTATTGTATATAGCAATTGAAGCTGTTTTATCATTTTCTGCTATAGTTTCAGACCATATATCTGCAGATTTGTGAGTTGTTTTACCTTCTTTTTCTAATTTTGCAACTTCTGCTTCGTATTTTTTATAAGCTTCTTTACCCTCTTTTTCAAACTCTTTATTTAATTTATATTCTAAATCTTTACTGTCTGAGCTTACCTCTGGTAACGATATTGAAACATCCATACCATCTTTGTTTATTCTATAATTGTTAAAATTTACTATTTTTATTATATTTCCTATAACTGGTATATTTTCTAAACTTGTTGCAAATGTTGAACTTGCATTTACTGATACTATTATTAAACCTACTGCAGCCGCTGATGCATACCATTTTTTCATATTTCTTCTCCAATCTTTTTTGTTATTTTCTATTTTTATATTTTCACTTTCTTTGAAGGCGTCATTTATTACATCGTCTAATTCTTTTGGAATTTCAATGTTATTATAATTTTCTTTTAGTTTGTCTATTTTATCATTTTTCATAATCTACACCTCTTCTGCTTTCATCAATTCTATTTTTAACTTTGATAAGCCACTATATAATCGTGTCTTTATTGTACTTTCATTCTCTCCTAGCACTTCTGTAATTTCAGAAATCTTCATATCTTCAAAATATCTAAGAATTATCACCCTCTTATATTTTTCAGGTAAAAGCCGCATTGCACGTTGTAAGTCGAAATTCTCATATTCATCAAATCCCACCATACTCTCATTCTGTATTTCATCAGTCATTTCTGTGTATTTATTATTTTTTCTCATATAATCTATAGCACAATTTGATATGATTTGATAAATCCAAGGTTTTATCTTATCTTCACTTTTTAATGAGCTTTTATTTGCAAGTGCTTTACAAATAGCATCGTGTACAATATCTAAAGCATCGTTCTGATTTCTAGTATAGCTATATGCAAATTTATATAAACTATCTTTATTATCAATTATGTACTGCTTGATGAGCTTCTCCTTCTTTTTATCTAATAGGTTGTATATTTTCATCTTCTTATTTCCTCCTTCATATATAAGACGATTTATCTGTGCTAAAAAGTTTGATTTTTTTCGAAAAAATTTTATAAATTTATTTTTAGCTTATTTATATATTAAATCCTCATTTTACTATCATATTAATATCTAGTTTTTTATCATCTTATATACCTACTACTCTGCTATTATATATCCCCTATCCTTTCTTAAAAACAAATTCTGCTAATCTGTATCTTATCTGTAATTTTAATAGTAATATTTTTTACTTTTGTATCTTTTCTGTAACTAAAAAAAGACCGATTGAATTTTTATCTTTCAATCAGTCTTTTATGCTTTAATAATTTTATTCTATTTACTTTTTAACAGTTCCAATTTATAACACTTTACTCATGAAATATCTCGTATGCCCTTTAGGACAATCTTCCAATTCACCAAAGACACTGTACCCATGATTTAGATAAAAATCTTTTGCTTGAAAATCAAATGTATCCAAGTGGATTAAGTGAGATCCATTTTCCTTAGCAACTCTCTCCACTTCTTCAAGTAGTAGCGTTCCTAAACCTTCACCTCTCATAGACTCGTCTATCCAAAATGTATCTATGTAAATGCACTTCCAACAGTACATTCTAACAACTATTCCTGCTAGTATCTTTCCGTCCTCAGACATAACTTTTCTGCTCAAATCTACAAAATTCTCCTCTTGAGTAGCTGGTACTTGAGATAAATTATATTCTACTAACTTATCTACAAGAAAAGCCTTATCTGAACCATTGCACTCCGAAACAGTGTAGTTATTTTCCTTAGTAAATCTCTTTAAATCCATATCTCCATCTTTTAATTTTGATTTAGATGTAGCCTTAATCCTCATATAAATCACTCCATTCCCATATAAAGTAATTTGTTTCTAATAAGTTTTAGTATCTAAAGAATTATACAACTTA
>URRU01000258.1 GCA_900550335.1 uncultured Clostridium sp.
TATTGTGTAACATTTTAATTTTGAATAATATAAATAGTTTTCTATTACAATAATTTTGTAAGTAGCTTTTAAAAATTAATCACAAGTAATTCGCCTCGACAATTCTGCAAGCGCCCCACACCTTGAAATGTGTTAGTTTAATAAAGTGGGGCGCTGAAGCCTGGAGAAAGAATACTTGTGATTAATTAAAAAAGCTGCTACAAAATTTTGTAACAGCTTAACTCTTATTCTATCTAAATCTACCGAAGATTGCAGATATTATCATCGATACTACAGTTACTGGTATAGATATTATTATACAAGTAGTCATAATCAAGAACATATAAGTAACTAATCTTATAAACTTACCACTAAAATCAATACCCATAAGTCCAAAAATAATCGTACAAAGCACAATTATAAGCACAACTATAGGAATCGCACTCTTACTATTTTCAATATCTGCTCTACTAAGTGACAAGTGTATACAAATTGAATAAATCGCAAATAAAAGCACTATTCCCTTTATAGAAAGCAGCGACGGAGAATTTATTATTAAGAATAAAGTATTTATCCCTGCCATAACTATATGTATAAGGAATTTAATTAAATCTAAACTCTCAATCATTTCTAAGCTCTTTTCAATATCTATTATCATATTAAATATTGCAAACTCGCTACCTAAATAAAATTTTATAAGCATATAAACTATAAAGCTTCCTATTATAACTGGTGCAGTTCCTATAAAGAAATCTCCTATCATTTTGTATAGATTTCCCTTGTTTCTCGAGTGAACTACCCTTCCAAGCACACCATCAGATTTGCTCTTAGATGGTCTAAAAAGCTCGACCTTTTCGACATCATGCCCAAATAGTTTACAAGCTAAAAAGTGGCTCATTTCATGAACAGGAACCCCTACAATTCCAGTTATCAGGATTCCTTTTCGCCCAAGCCCATTTTGTAGATAATCTATATTTCTATCCTCGATAAAATTGAGTATCAGTCCTAGCAAAAATGTACCTAATATAAAATAGGCTGCATTGAACAACCCATCAAACAAAAAAAGTTTCAATCTATCTACTCTCCTTCCTCAAAAGTCTCATAAACATATTATAAACTTCTTTTGTTCTATTTTCACCTTATTTTTAATATTTTACATTCATCAAAAATTTTTAAAAATACTTCCCTATATTTCTAAATTTTTCGTATCTATGATTCTTAATCTTTTCTCCACTAAACTTAGTATAATAATTTAATCTATCAATTATATATTCTTTCATACTCTCAGCTACTTTATCAGGATTATTTTGAGCACCACCAACTGGTTCATCAATTATGTGGTCTATTATTTTAAGCTCTTTTAAATCCTGTGCAGTCATTTTCATATATTCACAAGCATCCTTTGATTTTGATGAATCCTTAAATAATATACTTGAAAGACCTTCTGGAGATATTACAGAATAGACAGAGTGTTCAAGCATACAAATTTCGTTGCCTACTCCAATTCCAAGTGCTCCACCACTACCGCCTTCTCCTATTACTATTGCTATAACAGGTACTTTTAGAGCACTCATCTCCATTAAATTCCTTGCAATTGCCTCACCTTGACCTCTTTCTTCTGCTCCAATTCCACAGTACGCTCCAGATGTATCTATAAAAGTTATAATAGGGCGATTAAATTTTTCGGCCTGTTTCATAAGTCTAAGTGCTTTTCTATATCCTTCTGGATTTGCCATACCAAAATTTCTGTATATATTTTCCTCTGTACTGTTTCCCTTCTGATTTCCGATTACTGTAACAGAGTACTTGCCTATTTTTCCTATACCACCTACAATCGCTTTATCATCTGCAAATCCTCTATCGCCGTGAAGCTCTATAAAATTGCTTACAATTCTATTTATATAATCAAGTGCTGTAGGTCTTTTTATATCCCTACTTATACTTACCTTTTCGTAAGGAGTCAAACTTTTAAATTTCTTAGACTCTTCTTCTTTTAAAATCTCTTCTAAGCAGTATATGTTATATGCTTTTTTTCAGTATCTTTTATGCACTGGACATCGTTTTTCCACTCCCTATGCCGCTTGCAGTTTTAATGGCGTCTGTAATGGTAGGCTTTGGCTATTATTTATGTATCAGTTCCAATTCCAGCACGGTTGGTTTTGATGTTCTGGCAATTATCCTGCACAATAAAAACGATTCCTTCCCTATTGCTGTAACTATGCGATATATCAATGTAATTGTGGTCTTGCTTGGTTTTGCTTCTTACGGCTGAAAATCTGTATTGATTGGAATTGTTTTCACCTACTTCCAGACACAACTTTTACATTTGCTGCTGAAGCGTCATGAAAAAATGATACAGTGTGGAAACAAGGTTACGGCATCTGTATCAACGTGTATTGTAGAAAATGAAAGGATGACACAATGAAATACGGCATAACCACAGAGGAGCTCAGCAGGAGCTATTGCGAACAGAAAATTTCGAAGGTTTATAAAGA
>URRU01000259.1 GCA_900550335.1 uncultured Clostridium sp.
AATTTTTTGTGGGTAATTTCTGTTATAATATATTATTGTGTGAAAGAACGAAAGAAAAACTTAAAAAGGGAGGATATTTTGGATGAAGGTTATAAAGAGAGATGGTAGTACGGTTCCTTTTGATAGAACTAAGATAGAAGTAGCGATTCTAAAAGCTATGAAAAACGGAAGTGGGATATATATTCCAGAGATAGCTTCAAATATATCAATAGATGCTGAAAAACATTTTGAAAACTTCAAGCCTACACCTACTATACATCAGATAGAGGTGTATGTTTATGATAGACTAATTCACTATGGTCAGAAGGAAACAGCTAGAGCGTATGAAGGGTACAGAGCTGTTCAGTCTTTCAAAAGACATGTAAATACTACTGATGATAATATACTTGGATTAATAGCAAAAACAAATGAAGATATTTTAAAGGAGAATTCTAATAAGAACTCGATAATAGCTTCTACACAAAGAGATCTTATTGCAGGAGAGGTTTCAAGAGATATAGCTAGAAGAAAATTAATTCCTCCTCATATAGTACAGGCTCATGATGAAGGGATAATACATTGGCACGATATGGACTATACTTTACAGTCTATATTCAACTGCTGCCTAATAAATATACAGGATATGCTTGATAACGGAACTGTTATAAATGAAAAAATGGTTGAGTCACCAAAATCATTCTCAACTGCTTGTACAGTTACAACTCAGATAATGGCTCAGGTTGCAAGTAACCAGTATGGAGGACAGAGTATAACTATAAAACATCTTGCTCCATATTTAAGAAGAACTTACGATAAATTCTTTAAAATGTATATGGAAAAATACAATAACGAAGAGTTAGCAAAAGATATAGCTCATGATATGATGATGAAGGATTTAAAGGATGGTGTCCAAACGATAAGATACCAGTTATCTACTTTAATGACAACTAATGGCCAGGCCCCATTTGCGACAATATATCTTGAAATAGAAGAAGGAAGCGAATACGAAGAAGAAATGGCTCTAATCTGTGAAGAAATGATAAGACAGAGATTAGAAGGTATGAAAAACTATAAAGGACAGCAGATTGGTGAAGCTTTCCCTAAATTAGTTTACCTTTTAGATGAGCACAACTGCCTAGAAGGTGGAAAATACGATTATATAACTAAACTTGCTGCAGAATGTACTGCTAAGAGATTAGTTCCTGATTATCAGAGTGCTAAGATAATGAGAAGCAACTACGAAGGAAATACATTCCCACCAATGGGATGTAGAAGTCATTTAAGTCCATATAAAGACGAAAATGGAAACTACAAATGGTATGGAAGATTTAATCAGGGTGTTGTTTCATTAAACTTACCTCAGATAGCTATAATAGCTGACAAAAATATGGACATGTTCTGGAATATATTAGATCAGAGATTAGAATTATGTAAAGAAGCTCTTTTAGTTAGACATAATATGTTAAAAGGAACTTTATCAGATGTTTCTCCAATTCACTGGCAGCATGGTGCAATAGCTAGATTAGATAAAGGAGAAAAAATAGATAAACTTCTTGAAAATGGATATTCTACATTAAGTTTAGGATATGTTGGAATACATGAAATGGTTCAGTCTATGTTAGGTGTTAGCCACACTACTGAAAAAGGTGAAAAATTTGCACTAGAGGTTATGAATTATTTAAGAAAAAAATGTGACGAATGGAAAGCTGAAACAGGACTTGGATTTGGACTTTACGGAACTCCAGCAGAAAATTTAGTTTATAGATTCTGTAGAATAGATAAACAGAAATTCGGTGAAATACCAAATGTTACTGATAAACTTTACTATACTAACAGCTACCATGTAAATGTGTGCGAAGAGATAGATGCATTCAGTAAGTTAAAATTTGAAGCTCAGTTCCATGCAATAAGCTCTGGAGGATGTATTTCATATATAGAAGTTCCAGATATGAGTAGAAACTTAGAAGCTGTTGAACAGGTTATAAATTACATATACCACAACATTCAGTACGCTGAAATAAATACAAAACCAGATGTTTGCTACAAATGCGGATACACTGGAGAAATAAAATTAGATGAAAATCTAGAATGGTATTGTCCTTCTTGTGGAAATAGAGATGAAGCCGATATGCAGGTTATGAGAAGAACTTGCGGATATATAGGAACTAATTTCTGGAATAAAGGTCGTACTCAGGAAATTGGGGATAGAGTACTTCATTTATAGGAGATGATTTTTAGAGAATGAGATATGAAAAAATAAGAAAATTTGATGTGTCTAATGCTCCAGGTGTTAGATCGACATTATTTGTAACTGGGTGTACTCATGATTGCAAAGGATGTTTTAATAAAGAATTACAGGATTTTGGAGCTGGAAAGGTTTGGACTCAGGAAGACGAGGATAACTTTATTTCTTATGTAAAAAATGATAATGTTGTTGGAGTAAATATTCTAGGTGGAGAACCAATGCAGCAAGTTATGGATGATTG
>URRU01000260.1 GCA_900550335.1 uncultured Clostridium sp.
TTAAATTATTAGGAGAAGTATTTAAAGATCAGAAAAATAGAGACGAAATTGATGATAGAAAAGTTTCTTTATATACAAGAAATCCAAAACATTTAACAGAAGAAACTTATATACAGACTAAGAGTGAATATCACAAATTTATATTAAAAGGAGAAAATGTAAATAGAGAAGAATTATATAAAGAAATAAAAGAAGCTAATAAACTAAATCCTAGTGAATATAATTCTGAAAAATGGAATGCATTTGAAAAAGTTTTAGATAATGCAAAGGCTATCTTTGAAAAAGAAGATTCTACTCAAGCGCAGATTGATGAGCAACTAAATAAATTAAGTGATGCTTTAGCAGTTCTTACAGATGGGGTAGATAAAACAGACCTTAGAAAAGTAATTTCTAGCATAAGAGATTTAAAAGAAACATTATATACATCAGAATCTTGGAAAAACCTTATGGATGAAAAAGCAAAGGCTCAATCAATTTTAGATAGTAGTAAAAATCAAAAGGAAATAGATGCTGCTAAAAATAGTCTACAGAGATCCATAGATGAACTAAAAATAAAAGATGAAATGAAATATAATGTAGATGATTTTACTTTCAATGGAACAGTTATAACTGGATATAGTGAAAAAGGTAAAGAAAAATTTAAAACAAATAAATATTTAGTTATACCAGAAAAAAATGATAAAGGTCAAAATATAACTGAAATAGGCAAACAGGCATTTGAAACAACAGATGGTGTAATAATGGGTACTGATACAGTAAAATCACCAAATGGATTATTAAGTGTATCTATACCAGATTCTGTAACAAAAATAGATGAAGGTGCATTTAGATTCAATCGCATAAAAACTATAAAACTACCTAGTAAATTAAATGAAATTGGTTTACAAGCATTCAACGGAAATACTTTAACAAGTGTATCTATACCAGATTCTGTAACAAAAGTTGGAGCTGGAGCATTCTCTGTTAATACAGATATGACTAGTATAAAATTATCAAACTCTATGAAGACAGTTCCTGAGGGAATATGCTCTAGAAACACATCACTTACAAGTGTGACAATACCAAACGGTGTTGAAGTAATAGGACAGTCTGCATTTGTAGGTACAGTTTTAAAACAGATAAAAATACCAAATACAGTAAAAGAAATACAATATTTAGCATTTGCTTCAACTAGATTAGAAAGTATTGAAATACCAGGAAGTGTAAAAACTATTGGAGAACAAGCATTTGCAAATAATAAAAAATGGAGAACAACTAAAAAATTAGTATTACATGAAGGTGTAGAGACAATAGGAGAAAATGCATTTAAAGAATGCCTACTAAAAGAAGTAAATCTTCCATATAGTTTAAAATCATTACATCCTACAGCATTCCAAAAGAGTAATGACTATGTAGATATGATAACTAAGCTATATACTAGCAATAGTAATCATTTAAACTTTGAAAAAGATGGAGATACATACGAAATAATCTATAAAGCTCCATCAGAACCATCAGTTCCTTCAATACCATCTACTCCTGAAAAACCACAGGAAGAAGAAAAACCTGAGGAAAAACCAGAAGAAGGTGTAAAAGTTGAAGTAGTTGATAAAATAGCTGGTGAAAATAGATACGATACATCTGTAGATATAAGCCAGAAAGTATACTCTTCATCACAGAAAGTATACCTAGTATCAGGTGAAAAATTCCCAGATGCATTAAGCTCAGCTGCATTAGCAGGAAAAGGCGATGGCCCTATACTATTAATAAATGATAATAACATAGATAAAATATTATCTGAAATAAATAGATTAGGTGCTAAAGAAATAGTATTTGTTGGTGGAAATTCAATATCAAAAGCAAATGAAGATAAAATCAAAAAATTTGCAGAGTCAAAATCTTCAGTTGTATCAGCATTTGCTGGAGAAAATAGATACGAAACAGCTATAAAAGTAGCAGAAGAAACTATAGCTAAACGTGGAAATAAAGGAAAAGTTATAATAGCAGATGGTAGAAATTATCCGGATGCTGTATCAATAGCTTCTTTCTCATCAAAAGAAGGAATACCGGTAATATTAGTGAACGGAAATAATGTTCCTAAAGAAGTAAAAGTCTTCTTAAACAAATATAAAATAAAAGATGCAATAGTAGTAGGAGGAACTAAAGCTGTTGGATTAGACATTGAAAAATTATTTGCAAAAGTAGAAAGAGTTGCGGGTGAAGATAGATATGATACATCTAAGAAAATAGCAGAAAGATTCTTCGCAAGATCTAAGACTATATTTGTTGCAAGTGGAGAATCATTTGCAGATTCATTATCTGTAAGCTATTATGCAGGAAAAGAACATTCACCTATATTACTTACAAAGGCAAACTCTTTAGATAATGATACAAGAGATTATTTAAATGCTAACAAAGATAAAAACTATATAATAATAGGTGGAGATAAAGCGGTGAATCCAAATCTTTTCAATTA
>URRU01000261.1 GCA_900550335.1 uncultured Clostridium sp.
CGCGGAGATAATCTTTTAAATTTAATTCGGTATTATTTTAAAAAATATTCAATACAGTTTGATATGAAAGATAAAATATTATCCGATGAGGCGATAAAATTTATTTCAAGCTATAATTTCCCTGGAAATATTAGGGAGCTACAAAACATAATGCAAAATATTGTGCTTACATCAAGAAGCAATTATATAGATATAAATTCACTTCCAGAGAAAATTATATATACAATAAAAAATGATAATTTATCAGTTTACAATAATTCATTTATTTCTAATGATACCTCTAATACAAATCATAGTATCGAAAGCAAAACAGTTAATTTTAGTATAGATAATAACATAAATCCTAAAATAATTGAAAATTCTCAAGAAAAAAATCTCATATCTTTTTCAAAAGTAAACGATGTCAATTTTTGTATAGATGAGGATAATTTGCAGGATTTAGATAGTATAATTTATAATTTTGAAAATAAAGTTATTTCTGAATATTATAGAAAGTATAAAAGCAGTTACAAAATTGCTCAAATTCTAGGAATTTCGCAATCAAAAGCTAGTAGACTTATCAGAAAACACATTAAAAAATAATATTTAAAATGACTTTTTTGCCCCTCTAACCTTGTAAAATGCAAGTTTTTCTGCTATTATAAAGGTAACGAAGCGCAGGTGCGTTTCATCTCACAAATCAATTTGTTTGTGTAAGTTTAAAGTTATACAAATTTCTCTACTTGGGATTTTTGATGCTTTAGATGAAAATTTTTTTACGAGGTGCAGAGAAAAAATATGTTAATGAACACACACTTTCAGATTGCTAAATCAGTGTTAGAAAATATGGACGAAAAGAAGGCAGTATTAATAAGCGAAAAGAACTTCGTGTACGGCAACGTTAAGCCAGATGCGTTTTCAAAATATAAATTAAAAAAGCATTATATGGAAGAATCTTTCAATATGATTATAGAAAAGATTAAGTACTTATGTAGCTTAACTCTTGAATCTTTATCAAAAGTATTTTCTACTAGCAGACTAAGCCAGGAACTAGGTGTTATATGCCACTTCTTATGTGACTTCTTCTGTGTTGCTCACAGCGAAAGATGGGAGTTCAAACACAGTATGAATAAACATGTTATATACGAAAGAGAGCTTGCTGCTAAAGCTAAAGAAACTGATTTAGTAAAAATTAAAGGCGATGGAGATATAAAAGAAGGAGAATTCGAATCTTTCTTCAATACTCTTTATAGCCAGTACAAAAGCAATGGTAATTATATAGAAAACGATCTGAAGTTTTCTACTTATGTATGCAATAGTGTTACTGATTTTGTTTTAGGAAATATACTTTCTAATAGCAATGCTACTGCAAGTTTACAAATAGCATAAACTAATCTTTATACTATGATTTATCGGGAGTCCAGCACACGACTCCCTTTTATTTTATAACTTTATAACTAAAAAAGTGATTTTTATAAAAATAAATAAATTTCTCAAAAATCACTTTTTATGTATTTTATTAATTTTTTAATTGCTTTACTTTTAATTGTTTTCTATTTATATATATTTGCTTAGATTATTTTATATTTGCTATTATCTCTAATGCCTCAGCTACATTTTTTACAACATATTTAGCAGCAGCCTTTACATCATCTCTTGCATTTGCAACCGCAAATCCATGTTCAAATCCAGCTATCATACTTATATCGTTTGGAGAATCTCCTATTGTTGCAACTTCTTTTGGATTTACCCCTTCTTTTTCTACAACATATTCTATAGCCTTGTTTTTAGCTACTCCTTTTGGAACTAAGTTTATAGTATTTTCACTAGAGAAATAAATATCTAGCTTATCCGATAATTTTTCTTTTAGTCTTGACTCTATTTCTTCAAGTTCTTCTGGATTATTAGATGCAAATCCTATATTACCAATCTTATTGTCAAAGCTTTCTCTGTCTGCAAAATCTGGCTCTACTATAAAATCATTAGAGTAAGAGTCAAATGCACTTCCTGCATTTAATACAAGCATATTTCCGTCAAATTTGAAGTATATTTCAGCTTCCATATGTTTAGAATTTTTTATTTCTTCATATTCTTTTATTACTTCTCTTACTAAATCATCGCTTAAAGTTCCTGTAAATATTAGATTTAACTTGCTATCATATATGTATGATCCATTTTCTGCTATAAAATATCCGTTTAAAGATATGTCATTTTTAACCATTTCATATCCCTGTCTAAATATTCTTCCTGTAGCTATATTAAAAATTCTTCCGCTTTCTTCTATTTTCTTTACAGCTTTTGCATCTTCTTCACTAACCCCATTATGATAAAGAGTTCCGTCTAAATCACAAAATATATATTTTATCATATTGTATTTGATTTTGTATGGCGTAGCCTGCCCACTAAATGCATTATCTTATGGAGTGATGGTTCAAAACTCCATAGC
>URRU01000262.1 GCA_900550335.1 uncultured Clostridium sp.
GCCGAATCAGTAGCAGAAGGTAGAGGTAAAGCTCAGGCAGATACATTAAAGAAAACAAGAAAAGATACAATGGCTAGACTTATTGATAAAAATGGAAATGAAAAAATGATAAGTTCAAGCGAATTAAAAAAAGGTGATGTGGTTTTAGTTAATACAGGAGAAGTTATACCAAATGATGGAGAAGTTATAGAAGGTTTAGCTTCAGTTGATGAATCAGCAATAACAGGTGAATCTGCTCCAGTTGTTAGAGAATCAGGTGGAGATTTTGCATCAGTAACCGGTGGTACAACAGTTGTAAGTGACTGGTTAAAAATAAAGATAACTACAAATCCTGGTGAATCATTCTTAGATAAAATGATTTCTCTAGTTGAAGGTGCTTCAAGACAGAAAACTCCAAATGAAATAGCATTAAATACAGTATTAGTTAGTTTAACTTTAATATTTATGATAGTTTTAATAACTTTATACCCAATGGCTAATTACACAGGTGTTCAGATACCAGTATCAACAATGATTGCTCTTTTAGTTTGTTTAATACCTACTACAATAGGTGGACTACTTTCTGCTATAGGGATAGCAGGTATGGACAGAGTTACAAGATTTAATGTAATAGCAATGTCTGGTAAAGCAGTTGAATCTTGTGGTGACGTTGATACAATGATACTTGATAAAACAGGTACAATAACTTACGGAAATAGGTTAGCAGCTGATTTTATCCCAGTGGCTAATATAGAAAAAGAAGAATTAATAAACTTTGCAACGTTAAGTTCACTAAAAGATGATACTCCTGAAGGAAAATCAACAGTAACTCTTGCAAAAGACATGAATTGCAATGTAGAAAAATTAGAAGAACTTGCAGAAGGTGCTGAATTTATAGAATTCTCAGCTCAGACAAGAATGAGTGGTCTTGACTTAACAAATGGTGTAAAAATAAGAAAAGGGGCTTTCGATAGTATAAAAGAATATGTTAGAAATTTAGGTGGAGAAATACCATCAGATCTTGATGAAAAAGTAAATGAAATAGCAAAACTTGGAGGTACTCCTCTAGTAGTTGTAGCAGATAATAAAATATACGGTTTAATATATTTAAAAGATACTGTTAAACCAGGGTTAGTAGAAAGATTTGAAAGACTAAGAGAAATTGGTATAAAAACTATAATGTGTACAGGTGATAACCCTCTTACAGCCGCTACAATAGCAAAAGAAGCAGGTGTAGATGGATTTATCGCTGAATGTAAACCAGAAGATAAAATAGAAGCAATTAAAAGAGAACAGTCTGAAGGTAAAATAGTTGCAATGACTGGTGATGGTACAAATGATGCTCCGGCACTTGCACAGGCAGATGTAGGACTTGCAATGAACAGTGGTACAACATCAGCAAAAGAAGCAGCAAATATGGTAGACTTAGATTCAGACCCAACAAAAATACTAGAAGTTGTTGAAATAGGTAAACAGCTTTTAATAACAAGAGGTGCATTAACAACATTCAGTATAGCTAATGACGTTGCAAAATATTTTGCAATAATACCAGCTATATTTACAGTTGCAATACCTCAGATGGAAATGTTAGATATAATGAATCTAGCAACTCCATTTAGTGCAGTTTTATCAGCACTAATATTTAATGCGATAATAATTCCTTGCTTAATACCTTTAGCAATGAAAGGTGTTAAATATAGACCTATGTCTGCACAGAAATTACTTCTTAGAAATGTAATCGTATTCGGTGGTGGTGGAGTAATCGTCCCATTCATAGGTATAAAATTAATAGACTTATTAATAGCACCACTTTTAATGATGATAGGTCTTTAAAAAAGAAATTTATGGAGGAAAAAAATGAAAGGGTTAAAAAATATATTAAAAAATGCAATTTCATTAAGTTTAGTTTTAATACTAGTTTGTGGGATAGCTTATCCAATGGCTTTAACAGCCACTGGACAAGTGTTATTCAAAGATAAAGCAGAAGGAAGTTTTATAGAAGTAGATGGTGAAAAAGTAGGATCAAAAAACATAGGGCAGCAATTTACAGAACCATATTTCTTTAAAGGAAGAGTGTCTTCTATTAATTACAATACTTATACAGAAAAAGATAAAGAAGATGGAACATACGAAGGACCATCTTCAGGAAGTTTTAACTATGCTCCATCAAATCCTGAACTTAAAAAAAGGGTAGAAGCTAGTATTGATGAATTCTTAAAAAATAATCCAGAAGTAAATAGAGAAGATATACCAGCAGATTTAATGACAGCATCTGGTTCAGGATTAGATCCTAATATAAGTGTAAAATCAGCAGAAATTCAGGTTCCGGCTATATCAAAAGCAAGTGGAATATCAGAAGAAAAATTAAATAAAATGATAAAAGAAAATACAGACTCTAAATTTTTAGGAATATTTGGTGAAGAAAGAGTTAA
>URRU01000263.1 GCA_900550335.1 uncultured Clostridium sp.
CTTTTCAGCTGGTATCAATTATTTACTGACAAAGAAATTTGTTTCCGATCAAGTTCGGTATATGATTGATGAGGAAACCGGTCAACGCATAGCTTTTCGCGATCGATCTTCCTTCATGTTCATTCCTAATCGTTACTGGACATGGATTTATGCAATTGGATTTATTCTAGTTAGTGTCTTATTTACTAAAAAATAAAAATTAGATAAATTTTGTTCGATTAAATAAAAGGACGTGTATGTGTGTCTTATATAGCGACAATGCAACTTGATTGCCTGGAGCATATAAGACACACTATACGTCCTTTTTGTTTTTATATACAGTTGACAGGATTTATATACAGTGTTATTATGTGTATATGGATAATATATACAGTATATATACAGATAAACAAGGAGGGATAATGTTGAATATTATAATAGATGATAAATCAAAGCTATCCCTGTACGAACAAATACAAAGTCAGATAAAAGCTCAGATTTTGAGTGGGGATATAAAACCTGGAGAAATGCTTCCGTCGATAAGAACGCTAGCAAAAGAGATTAAAGTTAGCATAATAACTACAAAAAGAGCTTATGAAGAATTAGAAAAAGAAGGATTTTTGGAAACTGTACAGGGAAAAGGCACATTTGTATCTGAAAAAAATCAAGATAGGATAAAAGAAATAACAATGTATGAAATTGAAAACAAGCTTGAAGATATAATAAGGCAGGCAAAGGCTATAGGGCTTACATTAGATGAAGGAATAGAGATATTTAAAAGTATCTATGAGGAGGTGTAATTTATGAATGCAGTAGAATTAAAAGGTCTTAAAAAGAATCTAGGAGATTTTAAGTTAGATATAGACGATTTTAAAATAGAAAAAGGATTGATAACAGGGTTTGTTGGAAAAAATGGAGCAGGAAAGACTACAACAATAAATCTTATAATGAATTTTATTGAAAAAGATAGTGGAAGTATAAAAATATTTGATAGAGAATTTAGTGGAAAAGAGTTAGATTTAAAGGAAAAAATTGGGTATGTAGGGGATAAGTCTGGTTTTATGGCTGAGGCTACATTAAAATCTATCAAAAGTAGCATATCTAATTTTTATAATACTTGGGATGAAGATTTATATAAGAATTTGATGAATAGATTAGAACTAACAGAAACAAAGACATACAAAGACTGCTCAAAAGGTCAGCAGAGGAAGTTTGAGATTGTTATGGCACTATCTCACAGACCAGAGATTCTTATAATGGACGAGCCAACTGCAAATCTAGATCCTGTTGTCAGAGATGAGGTCATGGATATAATACAGGAGATGATGGAGCAGTACGAATTAACAGTGTTTTACTCAACTCATATAACTTCAGACCTTGAAGATGTGTGTGACAGCATAGCATTTATAGATGACGGAAAGATTTTCTTAAAAGGATATAGAGAGGATGTAATAGAATCTCATAAAATTGTCAAAGGAAGGTTAGACTTATTAACTGAAGAAACAGAGAAGTATTTTGTAAGTATAAGTAAAAATGACTTTGGGTTTGAGGCACTTACTAATGATTATAATGGATTATTTGAGTTATTAGGTGAAGAGGCAATTTACTCAAGACCAAAGATAGAAGATATTTTAAAATTCTATATAAGGGGGTAGTGAGATGAAAAATATTATAAACCTTACTAAAATGAGTTTAAAAAACTTAAATGCAATTAAAAAGTTTGCTATAATAAGTATTTTTGCTGTAGTTGTAGCAGTTTTCTTTGTAAGTGAAGGGACTAAGAATGTGAACGGAGCAGATGCAAACAGCGTATACTTATTAATGATAATAAATCTTATGGCGTATATTTTTACATATATGGTTATGGCTTATGAAGAGATGAGCAATATAGATATTTTAATAGGGTATCTTCCTGTTGAAAAGAAGGAGTATATACAATCTAGATATTTACTTGGACTTGCTGGGGTTTTATTAGGAGTTGTTCTATTCTTTGTAGTGATATTTGCCAGAAATATGGTTAAAACAGGTAGTATAGTAGGAAATATGGGAATGAATGGGATACTTGAATTGGCAGGAATGGGTATATTCTGTGCAATACTTACAATTTCAATAATAATCCCTTCTCATATAGGATTTGGAGGAACTAGAGGAAGATTAATAGCTATAATTGGATTTATGGCACCAATGTTTGCAGGGGCTGCGATTGCAAATGTAAGTGATTTTGCTAGCCTTAATACTGTTTCTTTCTCTGTAGCACTTTTAGTTGGATCTTTAATACTACTTTTAGGATCATATGAGGTTGCTATTATTACCTATAAAAGAAAAAGAATCGTATAGAAATAATTGCTGTTGTAAGTTTTTACAATAGATATTAAATGAGTAATCACAAATTAATTTGCATCGACAATTCCGCAAGCGCCCCATACAT
>URRU01000264.1 GCA_900550335.1 uncultured Clostridium sp.
TTTTACTCAAAATATTAAATAAAAGATGTAATTATTTTATTTTTTTGTTATAATTTTTATTGGAATATTAATTATTTTTTATTAGAAAGGTGTATAGATTATTATGACTACTAAGAAGAAAGTTGCAATTGTATTTACTGGTGGAACAATTTCTATGACAGTAGATGACCAGGTGGGAGCAGCAATACCTACTCTTTCAGGAGAACAGATACTTTCTATGGTTACTAATATAGACAAAGTTGCCGATATAGAAGTTCTTAACTTTGCTGAAATACCAGGACCTCACATGACTCCTTATAGAATGATGGAGCTTAAAAAATATACTGAAGATCTTTTAGCTAGAGAAGATATAACTGGAGTTATCATAACTCACGGTACTGACTCACTAGAAGAAACAGCTTATTTCCTTGATTTAACTATAGACAATCCAAAACCAGTTATAGTTACTGGTGCTATGAGAAGTAGCTCAGAACTTGGTTATGATGGTTCAAGTAACTTATCAGCTGCTGTTTGTACAGCTGTATCAAAGGATGCTATAGGAAAAGGTGTTTTAGTTGTTTTAAACAATGAAGTTTTACTAGCTTCAGAAGCTACTAAAACCAATACTTTAGCTTTAAATACATTCCAGTCTTTAGTTGGTGGACCTCTTGGTTACATAGACTGCAATGAATTAGTTTTACTTAGAGATATAGTAAACAGAAGAGTTATAAAAACTGACAAACTAGAATCTAAAGTTGCTCTATTTAAAGCTTGTGCTGGAGAAAACAGTGATTTTATAAAAGCCGCTGTTGATTTAGGATACAAAGGTATAGTAATAGAAGCAATGGGTAGAGGAAACATACCTCCAGAAATGTTACCTGGTGTTGAATACGCTAGAGAAAAGAACTTACCTGTTGTAATAGTTTCAAGATGTCATTCAGGTAGAGTATTTGATAGCTACGGATACCATGGTTCAGGTAGAGACCTTAGAAACTTAGGTTGTATATTTGGTGGAGATCTTCCAGGACAGAAAGCTAGAATAAAATTAATGCTTGCTCTTGGACAGACTGACGATATGGATACTATAACTGACTACTTCGAAAGAGGTATATACGCTTAATTTTAAAATACATAATATAAAATAAAAGAGGACCTCTATTTTTAGAAGTCCTCTATTTTTATATCATCATCTTGATTTTCTTTTTTATTTACTTTTTTAAATAGATTTATTATTTT
This sequence comes from uncultured Clostridium sp., assembly GCA_900550335.1. Taxonomy (GTDB): domain Bacteria; phylum Bacillota; class Clostridia; order Peptostreptococcales; family Peptostreptococcaceae; genus Peptacetobacter. The sequence goes on from URRU01000264.1 coordinate 1,216, forward strand.
TCCAAGTATATCGTTTGTTTTTCTTCTTCTAAATAAAGTTGTTATAAATACCAAACCTAGAGATATAGCTCCTGCTATCATAAGGGTTGATATACCATTTCTTACACCTGCTGTGTAATCATTTGTAAGAAATGCATAGAACGTATTATACACACCATATCCCGGAACTAGTATTATCATTGCACATACACTCATTATTGTTGACGGCGCATTGTACAATCTAGCACAAACTTCAACATATATCCCAAAGCATATAGTTGCAAAGAAGAAAGAAAGATTATTTTCCATTCCTGCCATTAAAAGTAGTTTATAAGATAGCCAAGCTATCCCACCTCCAATTGCAGAAATTCTTAAATATTTTCCTTTTATATTAAAAATAACCCCAAAGCTATAAGCTGCTACCATACATAAAAAAACTTCTAGTGCCAATCTCATCTTATGCACCTCCATATTTTATATATAAGTTTAGAACGAAACACATTCCTATTGCAACTGCTACACCAATTAAAAGAACTTCCTCTATCTTCATAGCACCCGATAAAAGCTCTCCATCTAATATATCTCTTATAGCATTTGTAAGAGGCAATCCAGGAACAAGAAGCATTATCGATCCCATAATTACCTTATCTATAGTATATATAAATTTGAATTTAACTAATAATATTGCAATTGTCGGTATTATAGCTGCACCAATCATATTTATGAAAAAATCGTTTAGCGATATTTTTCCAAATAATCCAGTAACATATTTTACTGTACACCCTATAAAAAAGCTAGCAAACATATCAGCTACTCCACCGCCAAATAAAACAGTAAGGACAGCAGTCCCTACCCCAGCGAAAAATATCTTTCTATTATCCGAATAGTAATTTCCCTTTGCTATTTCTGCAAGTATTTTTTCGCATATCGCTATATCAAAATTATACTGCGATATAGTTCTAGAAAGTGCATTTATTTCAAACACTTTATTTAAGTCTGTACTTCTTTTCATTATTCTCTTTACAACCGACCTAATTTCTCCATTTACAGTTGCAGATACTATTACAGCTGTTGGTGTTGCAAATACACCAGTTTTTTCTATGCCAAAAGAAGCACATATTCTAGTAACAGTTTCTTCTACTCTGTACGTTTCTCCACCACTTTGGAGTAAAAGTACTCCTGCATCTGAAGCAAATTCAAGTACT
>URRU01000265.1 GCA_900550335.1 uncultured Clostridium sp.
TGTAGCTTATAAAATATATTTATTAATATTTGGGAGGAAAAAAATGAATAACAAAAAAAATATGGTTTTAGCAGGAGTGGAATTTGTACATGCTCTACTTTTAATTTTAGCTGTTAAAGTATTTGTTCCGGTATGTGATGGAATGGTAAAAACAGCTGCAGGTAAAGAAATACCGATGAAATGTCATTATACAAGTCAGATACTTGTATTATTAGGTGTTCTTCTTATAATTAATGCACTTGTATATGCAATAAAAAAAGAATCATTTACTAATGGAATAATACTAATAGCAGTTTCAGTAATAGCAATAATAGTGTTAAATCCTAATTTAGGAGTAGGTATATGTAAAAGCCCTGAAATGGCATGTAATTTAACCGCTCCAATTGTAAAAGTTATAGGTGGGATAGGTGTAGTTATAGGAATAATTTCTACTTACCTAGGAACTAAAAATACAAAATAATATTAAGAGGATTGGATATGAAAAAAGATAAGAAATTAAGTACACTGAACATAGCAGTTCAGAATCTAAAGTCAAAGAAATTACGTACTGGGTTCATGATGTTCTTTGTAATATTAATGTCAGCAACTGTATTTTTCAGTACAATTTTAATGAACAATCTTAAACGGGGAATAAAAAATGCAACTGAAAGAGCAGGTGCAGATATAATAGTTGTACCAAATAAGGGAACTGAGGATATAAGAGATTCTTTATTCTCTGGGACACCATGTTCTGTATTTTTTGATAAATCGTGGGAAGATGGTGTAAGAGGAGTTGAAGGGGTTGAAAGAGTTTCATCTCAGATGTATGTAGGTACACTTTCAGCTTCATGTTGTGACCTTCCAGTACAGATGATAGTAATTGATCCGGAGACAGATTTTGTCGTGCGGCCATGGTTAAAAGATCAAGATGCTATGAAGTTAAAAAAAGGAGAAGTTTTAGTTGGAAGTAGGGTTGAAGCAAATCCTGGTGAAAAACTTAAACTTTATAATATAGAGTTTGATGTTGCAGGAAAATTAGAAAAATCAGGAATGGGATATGACATATCTGTGTTTATGACGTATGAAACATTCTATAAGCTTAAAGATTCAGATACTGCAAAAAGAAATCTTCCAATGGATGAAATAGAAAATAAGGTATCTATGATAATGGTAGATATTGACAATAATCTTAAAGGTATAGACTTCTTTAATCTTAAAAAAGATATAGAAAATGCTGGAACAAGTGGAGAAGAAGTTTATATAGGTACAGCAGATGAATTATTAAGTGGAATCTCTGAACAGACAAAAAAATTATCTGGATACGGAAATATTTTAATTTATATATCTCTTATTTCAACGGCTCTTGCATTGATAAGTATATTTGTACTTACAATTAATGAAAGAAGATATGAATTTGGAGTACTATATGCTCTTGGAGCAAGAAAGAAACAGATGAGAAATATTATTATGTCAGAGGCATTAATAATAAGTGGAATAGGTGGAGTTGTAGGAACATTCTTGACTTATGCACTTGTATCTGTATTTAAAAATATTATAAGTCTAAAGCTAGATATACCATACTTAGATATGAGCTTTGAACAGACTATGCCGGTTGCGATACTATGTATAGCAATAGCAATTATAACAGGAATTATTGCAGCAGTATGTTCATCTTATCAAATTAGTAAAGGTGAAGTATATCGTTTACTTAGGGAGAATGAATAAATGATTGAAGTAAAAAACTTAACAAAAAAATTTACTAGAAACTCAACAGAATTTGATGCTGTACATGATGTATCACTTGAAGTCAAAGATGGTGAATTTGCAGCGATTATAGGACATTCAGGTAGTGGAAAAACAACACTATTCAATATGATAGCAGGACTTATTAGTCCTACTTCAGGAGAAATATATATTGATGGTTCAGAAATTACAAAAATGGAAGAAAATGAAAAAGCTATTTTTAGAAATCACAATATGGGATATGTGTTACAGGGACAGAGTTTATTAAATAATTTTACTATTTTAGACAATATATGTATGCCTGCATACTTATCTTCAGATATTGATGAATTTAGAGAAAGAGCTTTAGAATTATTAAAACAGATTGGGTTAGAAGAATTTGCAAATGAGTATCCATCAAATCTTTCAGGTGGAGAAATACGTAGAGTATCTATAGTTAGGGCGATGATAAATAATCCAAAAATTATTGTAGCTGATGAGCCAACAAGTAATTTAGACCCTGAAAACTCAAATAAAGTAATGCAGATGTTAAAAGATATTAGTAAATCAGGAACAACAGTGTTACTAAGTACTCATGAACTTGAATATTTAAGTTACGTTGATACTGTATTTAAAATGGACCATGGAATATTAGAAGTTTAAATTAAAAAATACTCGGGATTTTAT
>URRU01000266.1 GCA_900550335.1 uncultured Clostridium sp.
GTTAAAATATAACATATAAAAAATACAGAGGTGATAAATATGAAAATATTTGAAAGTATTTTTGACATCTGCTACTTAGTAACAGTTATTACAGTAGGTATAAAGATGATCAAAGCAACAGAAAAAGGTAGCCAGTTTAGACTATTTGGTGTAATGGCTATTGTTCTTGGATGTGGGGATGCATTCCACCTAGTTCCAAGAGTATATTCTATGTGGACAGTAGGTATAAACAATAATCCTGCTGCTTTAGGATTTGGTGAAGCAGTTGCATCAATTACAATGACTATTTTCTATGTAATATTATTCCATATATGGGAAATGAGATATGAAGTAAAAGACGATAAAGGTCTTAAATTCGCAGTTTATGCATTAGCAGCGATAAGAATAATACTTTGCCTATTCCCACAGAATGATTGGTTATCTCCAAATGCACCAGAAATTTGGGGAATATACAGAAACATACCATTTGCAATAATGGGATTAGTAATAATAGTTATATTCTTTAAGAAAGCAAGAGAATTCAACGATATAAGCTTTAAAAATATGTGGCTTGCAGTTACACTAAGCTTTGGATTCTATATTCCAGTTGTACTATTTGCAAAGACTATTCCAATAGTTGGAGCATTAATGATGCCTAAGACATTAGCATATGTATGGGTAGTATTTATGGGATACAATGCTATGAAAAGAGTAAAAGAAAACTAAAAGCGTGATATAACTTTTAGGAAAACTTTGGAAAAGTTAATTAAAATGAAAGGACAAGATTATAACTACCATCCGCTCCAGGCAATCAAGTTGCATTGTCGCTGGATGGCAGTTATAAATCTTGTCCTATTTTTTTACTTAGCCTTAATCCAAAATTTCTAAAAAGTTTATAATCACGCTTTTTTGTTATCATTTATTCAAAGCATTGTATGTGAGTATCGAAGCCTGGTAGCTATTTTAGAAGTTTGTTCTGCTTTCTTTCATTAGTTCTTCGTAGTCTTCTAAATCTTCTTTTGAAGGTTCTACAAATTCTTCTGCTACATTGTTCTTAAATCCAATTCTTCTTGCTGGTTTTTCATCGTCCAATTTTGGAGCTGATGTAATTAAGAAATTGATTTGAGAAACGTGTTGAATTAGTTCAGCATAGTTTCCGTTTACGTATCCAAAATAGTGGATAAGAGACGGATTGCTGTATCCAATATCAGTTATGTGCATAAGGACGCTTTCACCGAAATTAGTAAGATATAGAGCAACCTCTTTATCTTTGTCTAAATATTGTTCAAAATCGTAAATGCTTTCCATGATTCTTTGATATTGGTAGTCTGCAAGCTCGTAATTTCTTGATGATACTGATTTTCTGATTTTATCGCTAATAGTATCAGGAAGCACATTAGAATCATTTTTACGCATAAAATCACGACCTTTCAAAAATTATTTTATATTTGTAATTATTATTATAGTGTTGTTAAAAAGTTTTTTCAACAGAATGTAGAAATTTTCAGAAAATTATTATAAAAACAAAACTTTATTAAATCATAAAAATAAAAGATTTATAAAATCATTTGAGATTATGATATACTATAAATATAAAAATTAAGAATTTGAAGTACAATTTAGTGTAATGAGGTGCATTTTATGGGATTAAAAACAATAGTAGACTACTATCATTTAGATGTGTTTAATGGGGATCAGCTTTATCAGATAGATTTAGGCTTAAAAGAAGGCATAGATGTCGATGTTTATGCTAAACCTGAGTATAAGTTTGAGCAGATGTATGAGATAAGAATGGGATTAAAAGAAGGATTAGATATCTCTTTTTATGTAGATCATAGATTAGATTCTAACCAGATGTATGAAATCAGAAGAGGTCTTGAAGCTGGGTACGATGTTTCTGTTTATGCAACAGATAAATTTATCTGGAGCCAGATGGAGCAGATTAGAATGGGACTTGAAAGTGGTGTAGATGTAAGCAAATACGCAAAATCTAACATATACACTTCTGTTATGGAGCAGATTAGAAAAGGTCTTGAAAATGGAGTAGATATCTCTCCATACACAGAAAGAAAGCTTTTTGCTAACCAGATGGAACAGGTTAGACTTGGATTAGAACATGGAATTGACCCAGATTCATACGCTTGGAGAAAATACGAATGTTATGAAATGGAAAAAATGAGACTAGAATTAGAAGAAAAATAAAAAATACTTGATTTCATCTTAATAACGTGATAACGTTTAGTAGAGTAAATGTTATGGAGGGAAAATCATGAAAGAGGGTATAAAATCAGTTCTTCTTAAAATTATAATGTTCGTAATTGCTGTTGGACTTTTATTCAATGTAATTATGATATTCAACATGATAATGAAAAAATTTTAATAAAATAAAAGCTGCTGAGAAATTTCTT
>URRU01000267.1 GCA_900550335.1 uncultured Clostridium sp.
TTTTTAAAATTATTATTTTTATATGAGGCTTTCAACTTCTTCACCTCCTAAAGCATATTTATAGCAAAAGCAGCTGCATAAACAACTAAAGTCGCTATAATTGCATATATTGCAAAAAATTTAAAGAATTTCTTATTATCCATAGGTAAATTCCCTACAAATTTTCCTGTCTGTGCATTCATAACAAATGTGTATTTTTCGTCGTTCCAACTAGTTGTAAGCATCCAAACAGGGTAAAGTGCATACTTTGCAGAACCATTTTTAAGCCTTACAGAATTGTACTCTGGGATAACTGTAGCATAAAATCCATCAACAGTTGAAGCAAGTGCCTCAACTGACGAATTCTTTATCCTATCGTTTGCCCTACTAACGCTATCATCCTCGGTAACATCGTATCTATCAGCCAAATACCCAGCAAGATAAGCAGTTTCAAAATCAACAGCCTCACTTATATCAAATGGCTCTATAGATTCCATAAGTTCATCTGCTATTTTTGAAGATCCATCTACAGGAACATTTCTAAACTTCATATTACCGCTTCTAACTATAGAATAATGGCTTGTTTCTGTATAATCATAATCTCCGTCAGACCAGAAATGCACCCTAGTTGCCTTGTATCTTGCATCAGCTTCGGCATCTGCATCAAAAATCCAAAACGGAACATACATACCTTTTATCTCATCAATATGATTCTCTTCCTTGAAAGGTTCTGGTACAAGCTTTTTACTATTAACGTGCTCTTTTAATTTCTGTTTTGCATATTTCTTTGCCTCATTATGTTGGGTATGTGGTATTCATGGTGATAATATTGTGGGGACAGTTATCTCTCCAATGTTACAAACTTGAAAGGTATTACAAGGTCTGGCTTTAAATCTCCAGCAAGCCTCCCTGTCAAAATCACAGGACTTCCACAGAACGGACAGCTAGTAGCTGCTGTGTTTTCATCTGTCACTAACTCCCCACCACATGAATTACAAGTGTATACGTTCATAGTGGCTTTTTCACCGTCGTTCCACTCTTGCCCTGCATGATTCTCCCAACTCATATCATCTGAAACATCTTCATTTTTTATATCTACATAAGCTTTTATATCGTCTATATCAAATACTGTATCACAGTATGGACATTTTAATTTTTGCTTAGAACTATCAAACTCTATACTACCACCACAGTTGGGACATTTAAACTCTTGAACATTAGGCATAGAACCACCTCTCTATCTTTTTGAATTATTTGAGTATATCTTTTTAATCTTTATATCTTAGTAATATAATTATTTAAATATATTATTGTTTATATATTCTTAATTATTATCTATACCTATTACTAATCATTTTTTATATCATTTTCGTCAAATCTATCTCCACATTCTGGGCAGAATTTTGGCGGATTGTGTGGATCCTCTGGTTCCCATCCACATTTATCACATCTATATAGAGGCATTCCTGCAGGTTTCTTCTTTCCGCAATTTGTACAGAATTTACCTTTATTTACTGTTCCACATTCGCAAACCCAACCGTCTTCAGGCTTTTTAGCTCCACATTCAGAGCAGAATTTTCCTGTATTTTTCGCACCACAGCTGCAAGTCCATTCATCAGCACCATTTCCACTTGAAGAATTTTCATTTAAAGAATTATTTAAAGAATTTACGTTTGAGTAATTTGCATTTTCAGCGAATTTTTTATTATCTTCCATCTGCTGTTTTTTATTTTTATCAGCCATTTCAAATAATCCGTTTACATTCATTCCACCTGCATTTGTAGCCATTCCCATGCCCATAAATCCAGTCATTGCACCACCTTCATTACCTGCAGCAGTTTTCATTGCATCTGCCTGAGCTGCAGCTATTGTAGCAGCTGCCATTGAAGGATCTCTTAAAATAGCTGCTTTCTGAGCCTGTTTTATCATATCTGCATCTTCTTCTGGCAATGTCACAGAATTTAAACCTACTGACACAACTGAAATACCTCTAAGTTCTGCCCATTTTTCTGTAAGTGTTGCATTCATTGCCTTTGAAAGCTCATCAACATGGGCAGGAAGAGCATTTGGTCTTATTTCTAAATCAGATATTTTAGCAAATGCTGGCTGTAAAGCACCTATAAACTCTGCTTTTAATTGAGAATCTATCTCTTCTCTTTCATAACTACCTTCAACATTTCCACATACATTTGTGTAGAATAAAACTGGGTCAGTTATTTTATAAGAATAAATCCCGTTGCATCTAACTGAAACATCTATATCAAGTCCGATATTTCTATCAACCACTCTAAATGGAATAGGCATTGCTGTTCCAAATTTATTTCCAATTATTTCTTTTGTATTTACATAGTATACTCTCTGGTCTTTTCCAGTGTCGCCACCGTAAGTAAATC
>URRU01000268.1 GCA_900550335.1 uncultured Clostridium sp.
ATTCTCTTGCTCTTTCGACGCAATTCTTTATTCTTCCACAGTTTTATTGTACGAAACGCGCGACCACCGCTCCAACTAAAGCACAAAATCAACTCACATCATAAAAAACATATATAAATGTAGGAAAAACACAAAAAATCATCTAAAAAATGGCCTTACAAAAAGTAATACCAACAAGAACACATGTTTTTTTGTCTAAAATCACTCATAACATAATTAATAAATTTCAAAATTAACACAAAAAAATGATATAATTAAAATAGATTAGACAACGAAATAAAAAATACTTATTTAAATAAAGATAATTGAGAGAATATATTTCAAAGGAGGGAGTAGACATGGATATATTTGAGCTTATAGACATTGGTGAAAATAGTGAGATAGAATTCAAAAAAGCAAAAAATAGCGTTCCTAAAGACTTGTGGGAAACATATTCTGCAATGGCTAACACAAATGGGGGAACAATTGTGTTAGGAGTAGAAGAAAGATTAGGGGAAGCAGAAAGATTTTGTATTTCTGGGATTAATTCTGTAGAAAAAGTTTTAAAAGACTTTTGGGATACGATAAATGGAAATAAAGTAAATAAAAATATTTTAATGGACAGAGATGTTGAAGTTATAGATATAGACTCTAAAAAAGTAATAAAGATTGAAGTTCCAAGAGCAAATTATTCAGATAAACCAATATTTTTAAATGGAAATCCTTATAATGGGACATATAAGAGAAATTATGAAGGAGATTATAAGTGCTCTGTAAGTGAGGTAAATGCGATGATTAGAGATTCATCTGATGATAATTATGATTCTGTACTTATAGAAAATTATAATTTAGATGATCTTGATATGGAAACAGTTCATCGGTATAGAAATATGTTCTCATCTAGAAATTTACACCATATTTGGATAAAACTATCTGATGAGGATTTTTTGATGCAACTTGGAGCTATTGCAAAGGATAGAAATACTCAAAAAGTTTGGGTAACTGTTGCAGGACTTCTGATGTTTGGAAAAGGTCTTAGTATTAGAGAGAAATTTCCTTATTTGAATTTAGATTATCTAAATATGATTGATTCAGATACTGAGATAAGATATAGAGATAGGGTTACGATAGATGGAAATTGGGAGAATAATTTATTTAATTTCTATATGAAAGTTATAAATAAGTTGGTTGAAGGCTTGCCGATTCCATTTAAACTTGAGGGAATTGTGCGAGTAGATGATACTCCTGTAAATCAGGCTCTGAGGGAAGCTCTTGTAAATACACTTATTCATGGAAATTATTCTATTGAAGGAACAATTAAAATTATGAGATTTAGGAATAGGTTTGAATTCCATAATCCAGGAAATCTTAGAATATCTGTACTTGATGTGTATAGTGGTGGTATATCTAAGTGTAGGAATAAGAATCTTCAAAAGATGTTTAGACTTATTGGCTTTGGTGAAAATATAGGGTCTGGGTTTCCTAAAATATTAAAAGCTTGGTATGAACAAAAATGGGCTGAACCTGTACTTGAGGAAAATTTTAGGATTGATGAGGTTGTGCTAAAAATGAGTATGATTTCTTTTGTACCTGAAGTTTATAGAGAAAAATTGAGATTGATATATGGAAGTAGTTTAGATTCTCTAAATACTGATGAAGTTAAGATTCTTCTTGCAGCAATTACTGAGGGAGAGATTAGTAATGCAAGAGTGCAATGTATTTTGGATATGCATTCTAAGGATATTTCAGATCTTTTGAGAAGTATGGTAAATAGAGGATTGTTAGTTGAAGAAGGATTTGGAAGAGGCAAGAAGTATATGGTTAATGAGCAATTTTGCTGTGAAGAAAGTAATTCTAGTTTGGATATTGTAGTAGAGAAATCTAAAGGGAATGATGCAAATAAAAAGATTATTTCTTTAGAAGATTTAAACTTGAATAATGTAAGAATTAGCAAAGTTGAGGAGGATATTATAAAGATTATAATAAATGATGGCTTTACAACAACTAGAATAAATTCAGATAGATTGGATATATCTAGACATATGAGTATTAGAGCTTGTAATGACCTTATAGAGAAGGGTCTTATAATAAGAGAAGGAGCTAACAAATCTACAAGATATATATTAAAAAAAGTTTAATCTTTGCAACATAAAATGCAACAGTAAACTGTTATTTGTTTGATTTGTGTTGCAAAAATGCAACAGTAAACTATTATTTATTTGATTTGTGTTGCAAAAATGCAACGCAAATCAAAAACTGATTTTTTTATATAATTTTTAAAGGATAAGTAGAGTAAAGTTAGTGAATTATATAAGAACATATGTTTGTAATAGATTATAAAGACAAAAATAGACTTACAAAAGCAAGCCTATTTTTG
>URRU01000269.1 GCA_900550335.1 uncultured Clostridium sp.
TATTTTATTACTTTATATTTTTTCTTACTTTATATTTTTTCTTACTTTATATTTTTTCTTACTTTATATTTTTTATTATTTTAAATTCTTTATTATTTTAAATTCTTTTTAATTCCTTTGTTTAGTATATTTTCATAATCTATAAAGTCATATATTTCTTCATCAAATACATCTGAGAACTGGCTTAATTCTTCTAAAGTCAATTCTTCTATTGCTTTGTCGTGGTCTTCACAGTAGATTACTATATTTCCAACGATTCCATGAGCATCTCTAAATGCAGTTCCTTTTTTAACTAGGTAGTCTGCAACTTCTGTAGCATTTAAAAATCCACCTTTTACAGCTTTTTTCATGTTATCGTCTCTAACTTTTAGAGTTTCTATCATTCTAGCCATTATTTCTAAGCACATTTCAAGAGTTCTTACACTATCAAAGAATCCTTCTTTATCTTCCTGCATGTCTTTATTATAAGCTAAAGGAATTCCCTTCATTACTGTAAATAATGAGAACAAGTTTCCGTATACTCTTCCTGTTTTTCCTCTGATAAGTTCTGCACCGTCTGGATTTTTCTTCTGAGGCATTATTGAGCTTCCTGTTGAATATAAATCGTCTATTTCAACAAATTTAAATTCCTGTGAGCTCCAAAGTATTAGCTCTTCACTTAATCTGCTTAGATGCATCATTATTATTGAGAAATCTGACATAAGCTCAAGTAAATAATCTCTATCACTTACACCATCCATAAAGTTGTCTACTGGTTTTTTGAATCCTAATTTTTCTGAAGTTATTTCTCTATTTATATCGTGAGTTGTTCCAGCTAATGCACCACATCCTAAAGGACATTCATCTAATATTTCAAGAGCATTTCTAAGTCTTTTTTCATCTCTTGAGAACATGCTGTGATATGCCATTAAATGATGCTTAAATGTTACAACCTGTGCTCTTTGTAAATGAGTGTATCCAGGCATTATACATGGATTTTCATCAGCTTTTGCTTTTATTGTATCTTTTAACATAGCTGTAAGATCTGCTATTTCAGCACATTTTTCTTTTGCATATAATCTCATATCTACAGCTACCTGGTCATTTCTACTTCTTGCAGTGTGTAATTTCTTTCCTGTTTCTCCAATTCTTTCTATAAGATTCGCTTCTGTGAATGTATGAATATCTTCGTAGTTTCCATCAAGTGGTAGCTTTCCACTTTCTATATCCTCAAGTATTCCAACAAGTCCATCAGTTATAGCCTTTCCTTCTTCTTCTGTTAAAAGTCCGCATTTCACCTGCATGTATACATGTGCTAAACTTCCTTCAATGTCTTTTTTATAAAGAACGTTATCGTATCCGAAAGACTGGTTAAATTCTTCCATTAATTTGTTTTCAGACTTTCTAAAGCGTCCACCCCATAATTTCATAAAAATCTCCTCCTTTTTATATTTTTTTAATTTGGTCTTTAGTTTTTTGTACTTTATTCGTTTAAATTGGTATTTTTATTCTATTAATTAGTCTAACTTTTAATTTAAATTTTCTCAATTTTCGTTAAACTATATAAATTCAATTATATTACATTTTATTTCTATTGTAAATCAAAAAAATAAAGGCAAAACAAATAACTAATTTTATATGACAAATTATTTTATTGTCATACTTATAAGTTATTGCCTTGCCTTTATTAAATAATTTCACCATTCTTTTTTCAATACTACTATTTTAGATATTATTCTTTCCCCAATCAGAATTATCATCTTTTTCGTATTTTAGCATTTCTTCGCCAAATTCAGCAAATTTAGCCTCGAATCTACATATAAGCTCTAATTCCTCTTCTGTAAACTCACTAAAGAAAGGATATGCTTTTCTATACTGTTCTTTATCGTATTTAGTATGGATTTTATTTAGCTCTTTACCTTTTTCAGTCAATCTAACAGAATACTGTCTTTTATCTTCGCTTTCTTGTACCCTTTCTATGAACCCTTTTTTCTCTAATTTTTTTAGATACTGAGAAACTGCACCTTTAGTTATATTCAGCCTCTCGCTTAGTTCACTAATATTATCCAATCCATTTTCACCAATTTCTGTTATAACATGCACTTCCCTCATATGCATTTTTTCACCTGGATAGTATTCATGCGGAGTTGAAAGAAACTTATAATAAGTAAATGTTAGATTTCTTTTGAACTCCAATATCCTTTGAAGTAAATCTGTTCTTTTCATTTTTCCCCTCACCTATATACAAATTTTTATAACTCATTACATTATATATTATTATTTAAAATAGTTCAATAAAGTTAATCACTTAATTAAATTTAACAAAAAAATAGGAAGCATTATGCTCCCTATTTTTTTGTTGTGGATTTTTCT
>URRU01000270.1 GCA_900550335.1 uncultured Clostridium sp.
AGTCTGTAGTGTATGCTACAGACTTTTTAAATACAAATTTATTCAAAATTATTCAAAAGGGTGATTAAAATTATGCTAAAAAAGGTAGATACAATAAAGGATAAAAATATAGACGAAAATCAGCTTATGGCGGAAAAAATAGTAGATATAATAAATGGCTATGGCGTAGAAAATTGTGGACTTAGAATTAGCAATGGTGTGATTTTGGTGTCGACGATAAATAAGTATAAGGGATTAAAATACTCAGCATCAATCCACACAGGTAAGGACAGATTTACTAGCATAGTAATAGACCTAGAGGAACAAATCTACATAAATAACGAAGCTGAGAGGGATATTTTTTTAAATATGATATATGAGAGAAACAACTACTATGCAGAAAAACACTCTGGGAAAAATATGAGCCAGGGTATAGGTGTAAATAAAAATTATAAGTTTGAAATGATAAAAAATGAGGTAGTTAAGTTTAATTCTCAGAGTATAGTCAATTCTTTTGTATCTACTGTAAATGAGTTTATAGAAGAAGTAGATCGATTTGAAAGATTTCTATTCCAAAAGTAGAAGATAAAAAATAAAGATATAATATTAAAAGATATATTAAAATAAAATATTAAAATTCGGATTATATAATAAAAAATAAGTTATTAAAAATATTAAAAAGTGCCTACTATAATATAAATGAAAATAATAAGAATAATTTGAATCAAGTTAGAAAAAAATTTGAAAAAAATTGCCCAAAATGCTTGACATGAAATTATGAAAATGTTATCCTATAAACAGTTAAAAATGGATACGACAATTTGGAGTGTTACTGGTAGAGCAGGCAAGACCGAATTTTATAGAATGCACTATAGGTGTATTGTATAAAGTTGGGTCTTTTTTTATTCTTATGATAATCTTATTATTTTTAGGATATAATAGTATAATATGGATTTAATATTATATCTGGAAAGGCAAGGAACGATTATGAAAGTTACAAAAGTTATAAATAACAATTTTGTATGCTCATGCAATGAAAAAAATAAAGAGATTATCGTCATGGGAAAAGGAATAGGATTTAAAGCCAAAGAAGGAGACGAGATAGACAAGTCTAAGGTGGAAAAGGTATTCACAATGAATGGTAAATCTGCAATAGATAAGTTTAAACGTTTAATAGAAGAGCTTCCTATCGAGCATTTTAAAGTGTCTAATGACATAATAAACTACGCAAAACGTACACTTGGAAAGAGATTAAATCAGAACATATACATAACTCTGACAGATCACATAAGCTTTTCAGTGTATAGATTTAAAAATGGTATGAAATTTAGTAATCCTCTCTTATGGGAAGTAAAGCATTTTTATAATCCAGAATATATAATTGGAGAATATGCTGTAAACCTAATAAAAGAAAAGCTAGGTGTAGAGATGGGCGAGGATGAAGCAGCGAACATCGCACTACACATAGTAAATGCAGAGTACAATACAGAGATGAACGAAGCATTAAAAATAACTACTCTTATAGGAGATATACTAAAAATAGTAACAGATACTTTTGATATACAACTAGATGAAGAAAGCTTACATTATTCAAGACTTATTACACATCTGAAATTCCTTTCACAGAGGATATTTATGGGAGAGATGTTAAAAGATTCTGACGATGTATTTGCTGAAATGATAGCAATAAAATATCCTGAAGAATTTAAGTGCGCACTAAAGATAAGGGATTATATAGAAGAACAGTATAATCAGAGGATATCAAATGAAGAACTTGTATATCTTGCGGTGCATATAAGACGTGTTTCTACAATAGAGGATGAAAATTAAGAATTTTGAGGTGTAATGATGTTTAAAAAATTATTTGGAAAAAAAGATAACTCTTGTAAATTAGTTTCTCCAATAAACGGTGAAACAATAGCAATAGAAGAAGTAAACGATCCTACTTTCGCAAGTGGAATGTTAGGAAAAGGTGTAGGTATAAAACCAGCTGAAGGTAGAGTTGTAGCTCCAGTAGCAGGAGAGGTTACAATAATGTTCCCTACAAAACATGCTGTTTCTATATTAAGTGAAGATGGCGCTGAAATACTAATACACATAGGATTAGATACTGTAAACCTACAGGGACAGCACTTCACAAGTCATGTAGAAGTTGGACAGAAAGTAAACGTTGGAGATCTTTTAGTAGAATTCGACATGGAAAAAATAAAAGAAGCTGGATACGATATAACAAGCCCAGTACTTGTTTGTAACCCAGATGCTTTTGAAGCAGTTGAACCAACAGAATATGGTCCAGTTAGCATAGGCGATGAAATAATAAAA
>URRU01000271.1 GCA_900550335.1 uncultured Clostridium sp.
CTTTCTTTCTATTTATAGTTAAATGATATTATATAGTTATTGATATTAAGTATCATTTGCGATGTAATTATTCTATCATTATTGAAATTGTTTTGCAATAACTTTCAATAATAGTTGATAATATTTTTCATTAACAATGCATTAATAGTAGAATACTATTTATATATTATAAAAATTCACTTATAAATCTTATTTTCCCTTAAAAATAAAAAAGACATACACCATGCAGTGTATGCCCTTTCAATCATTCTATTATTTATTTTTCTCTTCTTCAAAGTAAGGATTTGGAACACTTACTATGATTATTTTTGTTACCTTATTAGTTTTATTCAATAATGAATGATTCTGATTGACTATCTTACTGTCTTCCCCATTCTTTAACATAACCTTATTCTTGTATGAATAATGTATTGAATCTCCTGGATATAAGTCTACTTCTGATTCTGCCATCTTTAAAGTTAATATACCTTCTAGTACATATATAAATTCCTCTCCAGAATAATTAAATCCATCACTTTCTACAGTTCCAGGAAGTATTTCTATTAATTTTGGGAACATTAATTTATCAGTTAAATTTGAAGATAGATGATAATTTATATATTTTCCATCTGTTATTTCAAATACCTCTTTTTCATAACTTCTTATAACTGTTTTTTTATGTTCTTTAGGTTTCATAAAGAAATAAGTTAAATCTACTTCTAGTACATCTGCTATTTTTTCAAGCGAGTCTGTTGCTACACTTGTAAGACCTCTCTCAAGCTGAGATAAAAATCCTATTGAGAGATTTGTTTTTTCACTCATATCTTTAAGAGTCATCTGTTTCTGTGTTCTTAGTCTTTTTATCTTAGCTCCTATATTTTTATTCATTAAGCTCACCCCTACAGATTTATTTTTTATCCTATCCTATCTACAAATTTGTGTAGACAAAAAATTTAGAAAATTCTCTTGTGCCTTATTTTCAAGAAGTTTTCTTTATACTTTTATTGTATATTTTTTTCTGATAAAAAACAATGTATTATAGAAATAATTTTTGTATACATTCAAATTTTTCCATTTAAACTCATATTTTTTACTTACAAAACCGTAAAAATGTTTTCTCTTTTATTATTATGAATATACTTTTCTTAATCAAAAACAAATTGTAATATTAAAAATATTTTTTTATTAGTGTCATTAAAATATTTAATAACTTTTAGTTATAAAAAAATAAGCCTTGTATATATCTATTATTTAAGACATTTACAAGGCTTGTTTATTTTCTTATAGTTATTTTGTTTTTATCTTTTTTATGCTTTATATTTCTTTATGGTTTAATCTGGTTTACTTTATTAGAAAGCTGGTATTATAGCTCCGTTGAATTTTTCTTCTATGAATGTTTTAACTTCTTCACTATTTAATGCTTCTGATAATGCTTTTATTTTTTCGCTATCTTTGTTGTCTTCTCTACAAGCTAATATATTAACGTATGGAGAATCTGATTCTTCTAATGCTATAGCATCTTTAGTTGGGTTAAGGTCTGCTTCTAAAGCGTAGTTAGAGTTTATAACTGCTACATCTACATCTGCTAAAGCTGTTGGTAACTGTTCTGCATTCATATCTATTACTTCTATATTTTTAGGATTTTCTGTTATATCTACTTTTGTAACTAATTCTTTGTCTGCTAATTTGATTATTCCATTTTTAGCTAATAATTCTAATGCTCTTGATCCATTTGTTGGGTCGTTAGGTATAGCTACTTTTGCTCCATCTGGTAATTTAGATAAATCTTTTAAATCATTTGAGTATACACCCATTGGTTCTATATGAACTTTTGATGTGTAAGTTAATTTGTATCCTTTTTCTTTAACTGTTTCTTCTAAGTATGGTATATGCTGGAAGTAGTTAGCATCTAATGAACCTTCATCAAGTGCTGTATTTGGTAGTACATAATCACTAAATTCCTGTACTTCTAATTCATATCCTTCTTTTTCAAGTAATGGTTTTACTGCTTCATTAAGAATTACTGCATGTGGGTTAGCTGTTGCTCCTACTACTATTTTTTTATCGTCTTCTGCTGATTTTGATCCACATCCTACTACTGATAATGCTATTACTGATGCTATTGCTACTGATAATAATTTTTTTAATTTCATTGTTTTGTCCTCCTAAATTTGTAGTTCTTTACCTTATAATTTTTATAATTACTGATTATTTTCAGTTTGATGTATACCCTTAGGTTCTGCAGCTACCTAAGGATTTTTTATAATCTCGAATACCTCGAGTTATAGGCTATTGTTTTAAATTTTATTTTCT
>URRU01000272.1 GCA_900550335.1 uncultured Clostridium sp.
GATATTCATCAAATGATTCAAATGCTATTTTAAAGTTTTCTTTGAAATTTTTTATATCTTCATTTTCTTTTATATATTTTTTTATATCTTCATTTACTAACTCTACATAAGGCGTATCTGTTTTTGTAAATAAATTTTCCTTTAATTCAGGAAATGCCTTCCAGTATTTTTCTAATTCATCTATTTCAGATTTTGGTATTCCACCAAACATAGATGCATATATATCCCAACTCTCTGCTTTTTCTGATGAATCTACATATCTTGGTATATTTAGATTATATTCATTTTTTCTTATTTCTTCTCTTGATACTTTTTTAGAATATTTTTCTATTGTTTCTCTATTTTTTATTGTATCTACTATTTTTCTTATATCTGATGCTCTTAGTTTGTTGTTTTTACCTTCTTTTTCAAAGCCTTTTGATGCATCTATTATAAGAACATCTGTATTTTCTCTTTTTTGTTTTAATATCATTATTATAGTAGGTATACCAGTTCCAAAGAATATATTAGCTGGCAGTCCTATTATTGCATCTATATTATTATTTTCTATAAGATTTTTTCTTATTTCTCCTTCTTCTCCACCTCTAAATAGTACACCGTGTGGTAGTACTATAGCCATTAGTCCATCTGGTTTTATATGATATAAATCATGTAATAAAAATGCATAATCTGCTTTCCCCTTTGGTGCTAGACCATATCTAGAATAACGTGGGTCATTGCCTCTTCCATCAGGATTCCATTTCTGAGAATATGGTGGATTAGATACAACAGCATCAACATATAGCGGCTCATTATTTAATTTTTCATCTATAGGCCAGTCTTCTTCCAATGTATCAGCATTTCTAACTACTATATTATCTACATTTATTCCTCTCATTATAAGGTTCATACGAGTTAAGTTATATGTATTTTGTTTTAATTCTTGTGCATAATATTTTATATTTCCATGAGTGTTCATATGTTTTGATACACATTTACCTATGTTTATCAATAATGATCCAGAACCACTTGTAGGGTCATAAATCTTTATTTCTTTTCTATCACTTAAATGTTCTGCTACTATTTCAGACATTAGTAATGATACCTCATGAGGAGTATAGAATTCTCCAGCTTTTTTACCTGCATTTGCTGCAAACATACCTATAAGATACTCATATATAAATCCTAAAACATCATAATCCTGTTTTCCATCCATTGGTATATCTTTTATTAAAACTAATAAATCACTTATTGCCTTTGTCTGTTGTCCTGCATTGCTTCCTAATTTACTAAGACCTGTTTCTAATGTTGTAAATATTCCTTCAAACACTTTTTTATGTGTATTAGATATTAAACGAGAGAATGCCCGTAGTGCATCCCTTACATTAGATACATCAAACTGATTTCCTTTTTCTAACCAAGTTGAGAATAGATTTTCATAAGCTATAAAGTATCCTAAATTTTGCTGTATATATTCCATAGTCTCAGAATCTTCTTCTGTTAGATTTTCTATATCTTCCTGTTCAAATTCATTTTCCTTTAAGAATCTTATTTCTCTTTCTGATAGATATTTGTAGAATATAAATCCTAATATGTAATCTTTGTACTCATTTGCTTCTATTTTCGAACGCATTTTGTTTGCTGATTCCCATATTTTATTGGCTAATTGTTGCTTATTCATGCTATTTATCCTCTTTTCTTTATACTGTGTTTTGTATGTTGAATTTTTTTAGTTTTATTATTTTTGTTATATATTTTATGTACCTTTAAAATAAAACATACACTTAAATTATATCATTTTATTTATTTTTTTGCTACAACTTGGGAACAGCATAAGTTAGGAGAAATTTGCAATTCATTTGAGTATGGATTGAATGCCGCCTCAAAAGAATACGATGGAAAAAATAAATATATTAGAATTACAGATATAAATGATGAAACAAGAGAATTTTCTAAAGAAAATCTAACATCACCAGATATAGACCTAAAGAACTTGGATAGTTATAAATTAAAAAAAGGGGATATTGTATTTGCAAGAACAGGTGCAAGTGTTGGAAAAACATACTTATATAATGAAAAAGATGAAGTGGTATATTATGCAGGATTTTTAATAAGAGCACAAATTAAAAATCAATATTCAAATGAATTTATATTTCAAAATACACTTACAAAAAAGTATATTGACTTTATTTATATTATGTCACAACGTTCAGGTCAACCAGGCATAAATTCTAAAGAATATGCATCTTTTGAGTTAAAAGTGCCTAATTCAGAAGAACAAAATAAAATAGGTAGTTTTTT
>URRU01000273.1 GCA_900550335.1 uncultured Clostridium sp.
TAAAATTGTAGGTAGTGGAACTTTTGCAGCTGAGATAAAAAAATATAGATCTAAAGACGATAAGAAAAATAAGAATATTATTCACTTTGATAATGGGAATCCATCAAATGAGATGTTTCCAGTAGAGGATTTTAAAAAAGCTGTTAATAGTGCACTATGCAAAAATGAAGGAACTATATTTGAATACGATGAAGGTCTTGGAAATGAAGGGTTAAGAGATAGAATTTCTAAGTATCTTATAAAAAATGGAATAAATACTACAAAAGATGATTTACAAGTTATATCAGGAGCTCAGCAGGGAATAGACATTGTATGTAAAGGTATTATAAATTATTCTGATATTGTATTTGTAGAAGAACCTACGTACAATGGTGCAATAGAGGTATTTAAAAGCAGAGGTGCTAAAATAATATCTATACCATTGCTGGATGATGGAATTGATATAGGAATATTAAAACTAAAATTGGATAAAATAAAACCTAAGCTTATGTATGTTATGCCTAATTTCCAAAATCCTACAGGGATTTCTTATTCAACTTATAAAAAGAAAAAATTGCTAGAATTAGCTGAGGAGTACGATTTTTATATACTGGAAGATGATTTTATAAGCGATTTTAAATTTGATTCTGAGGACAATAAACCTTTAAAAAGTTATGATGAAAATAATAGAGTTATATACATAAAGAGTTTTTCAAAGGTATTTATGCCAGGGCTTAGAATAGGGGTAGTAAATATACCACAAGAGCTTATGAAAAACATACTTTGGGCAAAATACTCTTCAGATATATCTACTCCAGGACTTATACAAAGCTCACTTCTTTGCTACATGGAGGAATTTGATTGGGACAATCATATAGAAAAAATGGATAAAATATACGATGAAAAGTACAGAGTAGCAAAAGAAAGTATTAAAAAATTTTTTAGGGGAAGAATAAGAGTTAGAAACTGCTCTGGAGGAATAAATTTCTTCTGTGAACTTCCAAGAGGTTGCAAGTCTAAAGAATTTACAGAGTTTATATATAAAAAAGGTGTGTCAGTACTTCCGGGGACATATTTCTATGATAATGTAATAGATGATAGATTCTTTAGGGTAAATATAGCAAGAGAAAGCGTTGAAAATATAAAAAAGGGTATAGAGATAATAGGCGAGAGTTTAGAAGAATTTTTGAAAAATAATGATGAAAATGAATCTATAATGGATAATAGCCTATTCTATTAGAATAAAACTTGAGTATATTAAATAAGCAATTGATATAATTGGACAAAAATGATTTAATAGAAGATGTAGTTTTAGAATATATAAATTTGAATTGAAAAGGAGAATATAAAATGATAGATCAGAAATTAATAAACAGAATAAATGAATTAGCAAAGAAAAATAAAGCTGAAGGACTAACTCCAGCAGAAACAAAAGAAAGAGAAAAATTAAGAAAAATATATCTACAGGAATTTAAAAAAGGATTCAAACAGAGATTAGACTGTATAGAAGTAGTATCTCCAAAAGAATTTGAAGAAAGAACAGGAAGAAAACCAGGTAAAAACTGTAGTATGTGTGAAATAAAAGAAAACTAAAAACTTAAGGACTATTGTGTTAAATTAAAAAGGCTGCTGCAAAATCTGCAACAGCCATCTTTTTTTCTTTTATTTATGATCTAATCCAAAGTATTCACATAATTCATTTAGGAATTTGTTTTCTAGTGGAGTGAATGTTTTCTTTTTAGAGTATATGAAATAGAATTTACGAGAGAAGTCTATTCCTTTTATTTTGTAGCTTTTTAGTTTTCCTGAGTTTATGTATTCTTCTGCAGAAATTTGTGATATGAATGATACACCTAATCCTTGTCTAACCATTTCTTTTATAGACTCATTTGATTCTACATGAGCTAGTATATTTAATTTAGCTGTAGAGAATCCGGCCTTTTTAAGTGTTTTGAATATTAAATCTCTAGTACCAGAACCTTCTTTTCTCATTATAAAGTTAAAATCATATAATGCTGATACATCTATTTCCCCGTTTACGTTTTCTATTTCTAGGTCTGGTGGTGTTATTAAAACTAAATTATCGTCGATAAGGTTTACGTATTTTATCTGTGGGTTGCTAATTTTAGAACCGACAAATCCGAAACTGATTCTCTCATCTAGTATTTCAGATATAGCAAACCGCGAATCATAATGGCTTATACTGAATTTTACATCAGGATAAGTATTAGAAAAACTCTACATAAATCCTGCAAAATGTTTCGATACTGTCCGCTCCGCCCTTAGCCAGG
>URRU01000274.1 GCA_900550335.1 uncultured Clostridium sp.
ATCAAACTCTAATACATCCTTAGACTCTAAATCATTAATTTTATTATCTTCTCTACTCATATTCTCTCGATTTCTTTATTATCTATTAAGATTTTATTCTCTACTGAGGTAGGAATTCGTTTGTATAAGCATCTTCTGGTTTTAAGTCTTTATTTATTAAACCGTATTCTTTTAAGAATGCTGTGTAATTATTCCAAACTTCATCCTTCATTTCTCCCCATCTAGGTGCATCATCTTTATATTTTGATGCTAAGAATTTCTGGCTTTCTATAGCTAATTCTTCATCTATTTCTGGAGCATGTTTAACTAATGTCTTAGCTGCTTCTTCTGGATTATCTATAGCAAACTGATATCCTTCTGTAGTAGCTTTCATAAATTTCTTAGCAAGTTCTGGGTTATCATTTAATAAAGTTTCATTAGATATTATTACTGGAGTGTAATAGTCTAATCTCTTATCGAACTGATTAAGTGGTATAAAGTTTAAATCAAAGTTCTTTAATTTAGCCTGAACAACATCCCATCCTTCATATATCCAAGCGAAATCAACGCTATTAGTTGTAGCTGTAAAGAAGTCGTCCTGTCCTATATCAGCTATTGTAACTTTATCAAAATCTGCTCCAGTTTTTTCCATAACTGCTTTTATAGCCGCTGTTTCTGATTCAGAACCCCATCCTCCATAGATTTTTCCTTCAAAATCTTTTGGTGTTTTTATATTTTTATCTTTTGGTGATGCAAATCCTGATGAATTGTGCTGAATTACAGCTGCTATTGCTTTTATTGGAAGCGGATCATCAGAAGTTTTAGCGTATGTAACTTCTTCCTGATATGATATACCAAAGTCTGCTTTTCCTGATGCAACTAGACTCGCTGCTCCTCCTTCAGGTGGCTGAACTATTTCAACATCTAGTCCCTGATCTTTGTAGTATCCATTTTCTAAAGCAGTATAAAGTCCTGTGTGATTAGTATTTGGAGTCCAGTCTAATACTACAGTTACTTTTTCTCCTTTATTTGCTGATTTTTCTTCTTTTTTAGAGCATCCCGAAAGAGTTGTAAGCATCAGGGCTCCAGCAAGAGCTATCGATATATATTTTTTTATTTTCATAAATTATCTCCTTAAACATTCCTATTTTTTAAAACTTTTTTTCTTATAATTTGCACTACTCCAACAAATATTAAACTAAATATTACTATAAGTATTGTAGATGCAAATACCTTATCTAATGCATAAGCCTTTTTAGATCTAACCATATACACACCAAGTCCAACAGTTCCACCAAGCCATTCAGCTACAGTTGCAGCCATAACAGCGTATGTTGCAGAAATTTTAAGTCCAGAGAAAAGTTTTTCTATAGACATAGGGAATTTTAAATGTATAAATGTATCTAATTTGCTAGCATTCATAGTCTTGAATAGGTTTAAATAGTCCTTATCCACATTCTCCAAACCATCTACAAAACTAACCAGTATAGGGAAGAAACATGTAAGTATTACCATTAAAGTCTTTGGAAGTATTCCAAATCCAAACCAAATTACAAGAAGTGGCGCTATTGTTATTGTAGGTATCATCTGTGTTATAAGCATCAATGGATATAGACACTTTCTAACTATATCTACAAAATCCATAAGTATCCCCATCAAAAGTGCTATTAACACAGCCAACATGAATCCAGATATAGACTCAAATATAGTAATAACACTGTGTTTCATTAAATTTTCGTAATCTGTAAAGAAAACTTCTATTATATCTGTCGGTGCTGGTAGTAAATACTGAGGTATATCAAACTTTACCACAGCAAACTGCCAAACAGCTATTATAACTAAAAAAGTAATAATTGGATAAGAGGCTTTTTTTATACTATCTGTGGTTTCTAAGTTTGTCCTCAATAGTTAAACCTCCAGCCTTTTCATCTACTCTAGCTACAGTTATTACTCTTTCACAATTTAATTCAAAAGGTAATTTGTGCATTTTTTTGATAAGCTCGAATACTTCATCGAATTCTCCTTCAAAAGTAGTACTCATTGCACCTATTTCATATTTTAATCCACTTTTTTCTACTAACTCTATGCATGCATCCACTATTTTATACATCTGATCTTCATTTGCATAAGGGCGTAGAGGCATTACTGCTACGTCAGCTATTACCATAATTATCATTCCTTTCAATTTATATTGTCTACCTATTATATTATACTATCGCTCTTTTTTTTAATCAAATATTCTTTATACTAAATTAAGATTTATTTTTTTAAG
>URRU01000275.1 GCA_900550335.1 uncultured Clostridium sp.
TACTATTGTACATAAGTTTTCCACAATTTTAAATTATTATAATTTCCTTAGGAATTAAAAAAGGAGATACCACAAAAATGTGATATCCCCCATATATTTCTTCAACTATTTACAGAAAGTATTTGCAACGTGTGCTTTTATTTCTTCAGCAGTTCCCATTGCTAGTACTTCATCAGCAAATTTTTTCATATCTGCTTCATTTACTGAAGTTATAAGTTTTCTTGCTGGAAGTATAGATATTGGAGACATAGAGAATTCATCTAATCCGAATCCAAGAAGTATTGGTATCATCATCTGATCTCCTGCTGCTTCTCCACACATACCAACCCATTTACCTTCTTTGTGTGCGTTGTCTATAACCATTTTTATAAGTCTTAACACAGCTGGATTGAACTGGTTGTATAAGTAGCTTATTTTCTGGTTCATTCTGTCAACTGCAGTAGTGTACTGTATTAAGTCGTTTGTTCCTATAGAGAAGAAGTCAACGTGTTTAGCAAGTACATCAGATATAACTGCTGCAGATGGTACTTCTATCATCATACCTAATTCTACATCTTTAGAATATGCTATACCTTCAGCATCTAATTCAGCCTGAACTTCTTTAACTATTTCTTTAGCCTGTAATAATTCTTCTAATGAAGATATCATTGGGAACATTATTCTTAATTTTCCATATACACTCGCTCTGTATAATGCTCTTAACTGAGTTTTGAATATATCTGTTCTGTCTAAGCATAATCTTATAGCTCTGTATCCTAAGAATGGGTTCATTTCTTCATCTAGAGGAAGATAGTCTAATTTTTTATCTCCACCTATATCAAGAGTTCTTATAACGATTGGTTTACCGCTCATTCCTTCTAATACTGCTTTATATGCTTCAAACTGAGTATCTTCTTCAGGTAATTTGTCTGAATCCATGTATAAGAATTCAGTTCTGTATAGTCCAACACCTTCAGCGTCATTTTTTATAAGACCTTCTATATCGTTTGGAGTACCTATGTTACCTGCAAGTTCTACTCTTCTTCCGTCTAAAGTAACAGATTCTTTACCTTTTAATAATTCTAAAGCTTTCTTTTCTTCTTCAAAAGCCTGTTTTTTAGCTGCATAAGCTGCTTTTGTTTCTTCGTCTGGATTTATTATAACTTCTCCAGTATCCCCATTGAATACTACGAAATCTCCATCTTTAACGTTTTCAGTTATGTCAGTAAGACCTACAACTGCTGCTATTTCAAGAGTTCTAGCCATTATAGCTGTATGAGAAGTTCTTCCTCCTATGTTAGTAAGGAATCCTAGAACCATTTTTTTGTTCATAGTAGCTGTATCTGATGGAGTTAAGTCGTGAGCAACTAGTACTACTTCTTCATCTAATGCAGATAAATCTACTACTTTTATTCCTAAAAGATGTCTTAAAACTCTGTTTGTAACGTCTTTTATATCTGCTGCTCTTTCTCTCATGTACTCATTGTCCATAGATTCGAACATAGCAACGAACATTTCTTTTATTTCATTTAATGCATAGTCAGCATTAACTTTTTCATCAGCTATTTTTGATTCTGCTGCACCTGTTAATTCTGGATCTTCTAAAACTAAAAGATGTGCCCCGAATATTTCTGCTTCAGCTTCACCTAGTTCTTTAGCTGCTTTTTCTTTAACTTTTTCTAGTTCAGTTTTAGATACCTGAACAGCTTCTCTTAATTTAGCTATTTCAGCATCTACATCAGTTATAGTTCTTTTTTCTATAACAAGTTCTTTATGTTCTACAACAAGTGCTTTACCTAGTGCTATCCCAGGAGAAGCTCCAGTTCCTTTGAATGCCATAACCATACCTCCTAAAAGATTAATTGTTTATAACCAGTTCTTATTCACCGAATCCTGATTCAACCATTTCAGATAATTTAGCTATAGCTGCTTCTTCATCTTCTCCGTTAGCTATTAGAGTGAATTCAGTTCCTTTTGATAAACCTAAGCTCATAACACCCATTATTGATTTAGCGTTTACTTTTTTACCATTAGATTCTATTTCTACTGTTGATTTGAATTCAGATGCTCCTTTAACGAACATTCCTGCTGGTCTAGCGTGTAAACCTGTTTCATTGATAACTGTTAATTTTTTTTCCATTTTTAAATTCCTCCTGAAGTGTTTTTTAATTTAAATTATTATTATCTATGTCTACCCCAAACTAGTGGGACATTTTTCGTCCGACGGTATTATTAATTACCCACTCGGCTATCTT
>URRU01000276.1 GCA_900550335.1 uncultured Clostridium sp.
TAGCACAAGATAAAGACCTAAAAGAAAATATAACTGATCTAAAAAATTCTACACAGGGCTTTTTAGATGAACATAGCGACGAGATAAGTATATTGAAATATAGATTAGAAAATTTAATAAATGAGTTTTTAAAATAAAAGGCAGATATTTTCTGCCTTTTTTATTTTGTATACAGTAAAACTATACAATACAATTTTATGCAGTAAAGTAAAAGAAGCCTAAAAATATGCTATTTTATTAGATGTTGTTAATATGTAAATCTTAGATTACTGCATAATAATTTTTAAATATACAAAACAGAATATTACAACTATTTTAAAAGCTTTTAAATATAAGGGTTTTGTGTAAAAGATAAGATTTATTTATTGTATAAATATATTGACATCGTAGTAACAAGTTTTTATAATGTATATTGCACTTTATTATAAAGGTACATTATAAAAATACGAATGTATTTATTTGATGTGTTTTAAATAATTTATTGGAGGCGGTTATTGTGTGTAGAATAGGTTCTATAAAAAGTAAAGTTCCTGTTAGTCCGGCAAAAGCTTTAAAATTAATGATACCTCAACAAGAAGGTCATGATAACTCTGGATTTGCTATGGTTATGAAGGATTTATATGGTATTTTTTCCGATTATAAAGATAAGCCGTTACTTTCTTTAGCTTGTACTCAACGCGGTGCAGAAATGGTTGAAGAATATATGGACAGCCACAATTTTATTCAGTTGGCTGAATGGATTCCCGTCCCTGATAAACAACCAGGCTTAGATATTCAAGCTATGCCATATTATATATTCCGTAATTATGATTATCCTGAATATTACAAAGATAAATCAGAAGAAGAAAAAGGCGAATTGTTATTAGATACACGTTTAGCTCTTCGTAAAATATTAGAAGAATCAGGTAATGGTTTTGTATATTCATTTTGGCCAGATGTACTTACTTTAAAAGAAATTGGTGACCCTGCTGATATTGCTACATATTTCCATCTTTGGAATGAAAATGGCTGTTTACTTGCTAAAAATATTGTTGCTCAATGTCGTCAAAATACAAATTATGACATTGTACGTTATGCAGCACATCCATTCTTTTTACAAGGATATACTCTTTGCGCTAATGGTGAAAATACATTCTTTACTAAAAATAAAGAGTTCCAAAAATCTTTACATCGTGGATATATAGGTTTTGAATCAGACTCTCAAAATTTCTTATATACACTTCATTATGTTTTACATGAATTAAAATGGCCTATTGAATATTTTAAACATGTAATTACACCTCTTCCATTTGAAGAAATTGATAAACGTGAAGATAAAGAAGTATTAACAGCTATTCGTCAATCTTTAGCTAATTTAGAAATAAATGGACCAAATACAGTTATTGCTAATTTACCAGATGGCAGAATGATGACATGCTGTGATTCTAAAAAACTTCGCCCAGTTGTTGTAGGTGGCGATGAAAATATGGTAGCTATTGCTTCAGAAGTTTGTGGTATTAATGAAATATTGCCAAATAGAGATATGAGCAAAGATATTTATCCTAATGAACGTGAAGTTGTAGTAATTAACAATGACTTGGAGGTTCAAAGATGGAAACAGTAAAAACGCAAGATATAAGTACAAACGACCTTAATTGGAAAATTGAATATGATATGGACCGTTGCACTATGTGCGGTAGCTGTTTAGCAACTTGTACTTTTCAAGCAATTAAAGCAGATGTAATTCGCATAGATAAGACTACTTCTGATGGATTATTCCCTGATCCAAAACATACACATAAAGCAATTCCTGTTATAAAACAAGTAAAAACACTTGCAAATGCTTGTGTTGGTTGTGGTATGTGTGAAAAAGTTTGTCCAAATGGTGCTATTCGTCCAGTGAGAAATGCTGATACAAGAAAAACATTGCTTTCTCGTGATCATGGCCCTATTAAACGTGGTGGACGTACAAATTTAAATGCGCAAAGAACATTAGATAGCATTATTGTAGGTCGTATCAGTCAGATGACTGACCCTGCACTTGACTCTCAGCGTCATACTTTTGATATACGTTCTCCATTTGGTAGAGTATTACCAGCAAAAGATTTGCCTTTAAAAATGGAAAATGGCAAATTAGTCATGGAACATAAAGCACCACCAGTAAATTGGATTTATCCACTTATTTTCTCTGATATGTCCATTGGTGCTTTGTCTACAAGAGCATGGGAAGCTGTTGCTCTTGCTTGTGCTT
>URRU01000277.1 GCA_900550335.1 uncultured Clostridium sp.
AAAAAATTATTATTAGAAATACTTGTAATTTCAATAATTTAGAGTATTTATTTCACTATTAAATATTTTAAATTTAAAAATGAAAGATTACTTTATAAAGAAGTTACAATTTGTAATTATTTGATTAATTTTCTGAAAAATGATAAAGTGTATAACAATAGCAGTAGAAAAGTAATAAATAAAAAATTATGTACTAGAAAATACTGCTAAAAGAGAATGAAATTAATAAATAAGAAAAGGAAGTGTTCAGTTATGATTGAATTTAAAGATGTTTCAAAATCATTTAAAGACAAAAAAGTACTGGATAATGTATCTTTCAATATTGAAGAAGGGGAATTTATTTGTATAATCGGAGGAAGTGGATGCGGTAAAACAACTGCCTTAAAAATGATTAATAAATTAATACTCCCAACAGACGGAACTATATACGTTAATGGAAAGGATATAAGCAAGGAAAACGAAATAGAACTTAGAAGAAATATAGGATATGTAATCCAACAGACAGGTCTTTTCCCTCATATGACAGTTAGGGAAAATATCGAATTAATACCAAAAATAAAGAATAAAAGAAATAAGGAAAAAGAAGGAAAAAAAGAAGAAGCAGAAAAACTTCTAGAAAATGTAAGAAATGTTCTTACAATGGTTGGACTTGATCCAGATGAATATATGGATAAATATCCAGTTCAGATGAGTGGTGGCCAGCAGCAGAGAGTTGGAGTTGCTAGGGCTTTTGCAAGTAATCCAGACATAATATTGATGGACGAACCATTTAGTGCACTAGATCCAATAACAAGAAACCAGCTACAAGATGAGCTTGTAGCATTACAGGATAAATTAAGAAAAACAATAGTCTTTGTAACTCATGACATGGGTGAAGCTATAAAACTAGCTGATAGAATTTGTATATTAAATGAAGGAAAAATTCAGCAGTTTGATACTCCAGAGCAGATATTAAAACATCCAGCAAACGACTTTGTTTTAAACTTTGTCGGAAAGAAACGTATTTGGGATTCTCCAGAACTTATAAAAGCAGAAGATATAATGATAGAAAATCCTATAGTTTGTATATCAAGACTAAAAGCTATCAAGGCTCAGAATATAATGAGAGAGCATAGAGTCGATAGTTTAATGGTAATAGACGAAAATAGAAAATTCTTAGGTAAAGTATATGCATCTGATGCATCATTGGAAGTCAATAGAACAAAAAGAGTTCTAGATATAATGGATACAAATTGTGTATCAGTGTCACCTAGAGATTCTATAGTAGGTGTGTTAAATAAAGCAAAGGAATTTAATATGTATACAATTCCAGTTGTAGATAATGAAAAACTAGTAGGGCTTATAACAAAGAGTACACTTGTTACAGCACTTTCTAAAAAATACGATGAAAGTGAGGTTGAATAAAAATGAGTGGTTTTATAGAATATATGCAACAAAATTCAGGAACAGTTTTAAACTTATGTATTGAACATATACAGTTGACTGTAATAGCAATCGCTATAGCAATACTTATAGGTGTTCCTCTTGGGATACTTATAACATACTTCAAACCAGCTAAAAAACCTATAATGGGTATGACTAATATCATACAGGCAATACCTTCAATGGCTCTTTTAGGTTTTATGATTCCTTTATTTGGGATAGGTACAAAGCCTGCAATAGTAATGGTTACTCTATACTCATTACTACCTATTATAAAAAATACAGTTGCAGGACTTAATAACATTAACCCAGATACAATAGAGGCTGCAAGAGGTATAGGGCTTGATAGATTCCAGATTCTATACAAGGTACAGATACCACTAGCTGCTCCAGTTATAATGGCAGGGGTTAGAATAAGTGCCGTTGGTGCAGTTGGTCTTATGACACTTGCAGCATTCATAGGTGCTGGAGGACTTGGATACCTAGTATATGCAGGTATTCGTACAGTAAACAATGCACAGATATTAGCAGGTGCGGTTCCAGCTTGTATACTTGCATTATTAATAGACTACATATTCTCAGTACTTGAAAGAGTTGTTACTCCTAAAAACTTACAGCTTTCTATTAATAGAGGTAAATTTGCAAAAATAAGAGATAAAGTTGTAGTAGCAGCACTTTGTATAGCACTTATAGGTAGTTTTGTATTTAGTGCATTTTCAAAGGTAACATCAGATAGAGAGATTACAATAGGTAGTATGGACTTTACAGAACAAGAAATTCTAAACTACATATTAAAATATT
>URRU01000278.1 GCA_900550335.1 uncultured Clostridium sp.
AAGGTGTTGATGTTAAAAATGAGGAAGCTGTGATAGAAGTAGCTAAAAGAACTGATATAGACTTTAGAGATAACAATATATATCTTGATTCAAAAGTTGTAAATGAAGAGATAAGAACTAGAGAAGTAAGTGCAAATGTTTCTGATGTTGCTAAGATAAAAGAAGTTAGATATTTAATGGTAGATGTTCAGAGAGAAATAGGAACAAGAAATGATGTAATACTTGACGGTAGAGACATCGGTTCTTATGTATTCCCAAATGCAGACTACAAATTCTTCTTAGTTGCAACTCCTGAAGAAAGAGGAAGAAGAAGATACAAAGAACTTTGTGAAAAGGGATTTGAAGGAACTTTAGAAGAAATTATAAAAGATATAGAAAAAAGAGATGAGATAGACTCTAATAGAGAATTTGCTCCTCTAAAAAAAGCAGATGATGCTATAGAGATAGACACTACTGGACTTGGAATTGACGAGGTTGTAGAGGCTGTAGTGTCTAAAATAAAATAGTTTACCATGTATACTATAAAGTTAAATAAAAATAAGAATGGAGAAATTAAATAATGAAGTTTTACGATTTTGCATTGAGTGTGCTTCGTCTATTTTGTAGGGTTTTCTTCAAATATGAGGTAATCGGTATAGAGAATGTGCCTCTTGAAGGAAATGTTATAATAGCTGCGAATCACAAATCAAACCTAGATCCTATATTTGTTGCATCTTCAATGACTACAAGAGAGGTTGCAGCGGTTGCTAAGAAGGAATTATTTGACCATAAAATACTAGGTTTTATTCTAAAGAAATTAAACACTATACCAATAGATAGAGAAAATACTGGAATTTCAACAGTTAAACAGATTTTAAGAGCTATAAAAGATGGTTATGTTTTAGGATTATTCCCAGAAGGAACTAGGGTAAAAGGAAAAGAATTTGGACAGGCAAAGGCTGGTCTATCACTTTTCGCATCTAAAGGAAAGGCAAATGTAGTGCCTATATCTGTAATTTCTACTTATAAATTATTTAGTAGAGTTAAGATATACATAGGTGAACCGATAGATATGAGCCAGTATTTTAAAGCTAAACTTACAAACGAAGACCATGAAAGAATATCAGAAGAAGTTATGCAAGTGATTATTAAAAATTACTGTGAGCAGGCAGATGGAATAGTAGACGTTGAGGGGATAGAATACAACGCCTAAGCATCGATTGGAGGAAATTATGAATATAAAGATATCAGAAAAAGCGGGATTTTGTTTTGGTGTTAAAAGAGCTATGGGACTTGCATGGAGAGAATTATGCGACGAACATGATAAACAGACATACGCATTAGGTCCACTTATACATAATAAACAGGCGGTTGAAAAATACGAGGAAAGAGGACTAATAACAGTAGACGATATAGAAGAAATACCAAGTGATGTTAAAATGATAATAAGATCTCATGGGGTATCTAAGTCTATATACGATAGAGCAGAGGAAAAGGGATTAGATGTTGTTGATACAACATGCCCATTTGTTAAAAAAATACATGACATAGTTAAAGAAAATTACGACACTGGAAAGAAAATAATATTAATAGGTGATAAAAATCACCCAGAAGTAATAGGGATAAATGGTTGGTGTAAAAATACAGCTATAACTATAAAAACAATTGAAGAGGCAGAAGCACTAGAGTTAAATAATGATGAAAGCTACTGTGCAGTTGCTCAGACAACTATGAATCTTGAAGTTTATGGGAAAATAGTAGAAATATTAAAGGCTAAAGCTTATGATATAGAGTTTAATAATACTATATGTTCTTCTACTAAGGCTAGACAGGAAGCTGCTAGAGAACTTGCATCAGAAATGGACTGCATGATTGTAATCGGTGGAAAACACAGCTCTAACACTCAGAAATTAGTTGGAATATGTAAAGAGGTATGTCCTACTTTTGCAATTGAAACTAGAGATGATTTAGATGTGGAAGAGATAAAAAAATACGAAAATGTCGGAATAACAGCTGGAGCATCTACTCCTGACTGGATAATAGATGATATAATAGAATACTTAAAAAGTTTATAAAAGTTTTTTAGTATCCTCTTATATTCTTGGGAAAGAGTATAAGGGGATATTTTTTTATTCTTTTTTATTGTGTATATTTATTGTAAAAAACATTTTCTTTAGATAAATATTTTTAGTATAAAATATTATTTATAAAAAATGTTTGACAATAAAATAATAT
>URRU01000279.1 GCA_900550335.1 uncultured Clostridium sp.
AAAGAACTCTTCTAAATTCTCATCCTCATCTGGCATTCCTTCAAAAAGTAACTTTCCTTCGTTTATTATCGCTATTTTATCCACAACTTGAGATACTTCAGAAAGTATATGACTTGATAATATAACTGTTATCCCTTTTTTAGGAAAAGAAGATATAAGATTTCTAAGTTCATGAATTCCAAATGGATCCAGACCATTTGTTGGCTCATCTAGGATTAATAATTTTGGATTATTTAAAAGAGCTATTGCTATCCCTAATCGCTGCTTCATTCCCATCGAAAACTGAGAAGCTCTTTTTTTACCTGTATTTTTCAAATCTACAATATCTAAAACTTCTTTTATTCTAGTTTTAGGTATACCAAATAATTTTGTATATACCATAAGATTCTCTTCTGCTGTCAAATTTCCATAAAGTGCTGGCGATTCTATCAATGAGCCTATATATTTTAAATCTTTTCTTTCCAGTATATTTCCATTAAAAATTATTTCTCCATCTGTAGGCTTTAATAAACCAACAATCATTTTTAAAATTGTAGACTTCCCTGCCCCATTTGGTCCCAATAAACCGTATATTGTATTTCTTTCTATGTTTAGCGAAACTTTGTCTACTGCCTTTTGATTTTTATATTCTTTTGATAAATTTTTTGTTTCTAATATTAAGTCTTTCATATATATCATCCTTTCAAAATTTTATATCTTTTATTTGATTAGATAATATCAATAAAAAATAACCAAATTATAACAAAATAAAAAAATACTGCTGCAAAACCTAAAATGTTTATACAACAGTATTTCCATATCTTAAAGTTTTATAAAATTTTCTTTATCATTTTGCATCCATGATGATATATAGATATCCTATGTTTCTTTCCTATATCCATGAAATACCCTTCTCCCGTAGTTTTATCGACTGCGACAATTATATAATTTTCCTGAATATGAGGATCCAAAACATTTTCATTAACGATATATTTTTTACCAATATCCTTTACATCTTGTAAATCTCTCTCCGTTACTCTATCTAAAAGAGCAAATAAGCAAAGGCAACTTGTTCTTTCTTTTTTATGAATCTTTTTAAATGAATTTACCTCTCTTTTTGCACATCCACTTACCGTTTTTGTATCTACAAATCTAAAATAATATGTAATAGAGTCCTTTAAAAAACTAAACTTCTTTCTTTTATAATATCCGTTATACGGCTTAAATTTTTTATTTATTAATTTTTCTTCTAATGCATTTTTATTTATAGAACTTAATTTATATAATTCCTTTTGATCGTATTCTTTCCATACTCTATTGCTTTCATACAATAGAATTAGAGGAAATGCTTTTATCATTATAATTACAGAAGCTACACCAAATCCTAAAAATCCAACTATTCCAATTATATCGCTATTTTTTACATTCTTGTCTTAAACTATTGCAGCCCAAAGTATAAATCCAAATGCTATTAAAAAGCAAAGTATCGCTATTATAAATAGTCTTTTTCCCTTCTTAGCCTCATCATTCAAATCATTTTCTTTAAATTCATTATATTTATTCATAAAAATCCCCCAGATTTGTATATTTCTGCACAATCAATAAATTTTCCTCATATTGTACATTTATAACTATATCGATATTTTAGTTATCCATATTTTACTTATCTATATTTTAGTTATCTATATTTTAGTTATCCAAAATTCTTTTTATCCACTTGCATCCATGAGAATAAAGTGATGATTTATGCTTTTTCCCAATGTCTAAAAAATATCCTTCATTTGTCTTTCTATCAACAACCACAATCACATAACTGTCCTGAGTAAATGGATTTATCACAGTTTCATAAACAATATCTGCCTTTCCCAATTCCTTAGCATCATCTAAACTTTCCTCTGTGATATGATCCACATAAACAAATAGGCACAGACAAGAATTCCCTTCTCTTTCCATAAGCTCAAACTCTTTTATATATCTTTCCACACTTCCAAAAACCTTGTTTGTATCAACCATTCTAAAATAATATGTTATCGAATCTTTTAAATAAGAAAACTTCTTCTTTTTTAAATATTCATTTTTCTCATAAAATCCAGCATTAAGCAGCTTTGACTTAACCTCATACTTACATACAGAGTTTAATCTATATAATTCCTGTTTTTCATATTCCTTTTCCATCTTCAAACTTTCGTATGCCATCATATCAGAGTATGATTTATACATTAAAAAG
>URRU01000280.1 GCA_900550335.1 uncultured Clostridium sp.
AAATTTATAGAAAAAGCACCAGATGATTTAGTTGAAAAAGCTATAGATATTTTAGTTTCTACAATAGAATAGATTAAAATAAAGTATAATATAAAAAGAGCTTCTATCTTAGAAGCTCTTTTTGTTAAAATTACATTTCTTCAGGATATTTCATACCCCATTCATTTCTAATTTCAGTCATTATATCCATTACATCTTTAGTGTAATTTAGGTGCATTACTTCAGGATTTCCATTTAACGCCTTTTCCATATCTTCAACTTCATATAATAATGCACTTGAAGTATTTCCAGACTTTATAACTTCCTTACTGCCATCCTCAGTATATGTAATCACAGCTTCCTCACCTCTAGGATATTCAAAAATCTCAACATATCCCTTATCAAAAGCGATAGTTCCACGTTTAGGCTGTTTTGCATGAAGAGATAATATCACTGTAGCCATTTCTTCTTCCTTGTTTTTTAGAAGAATACTAGCTTGCTCATCGACACCAGTTGGAGCATACTTAACCTGAGAAAGAATTTCTGTAGGTTTCGAGCTCATAAACCATCTAACAAATGAAAGTGCATAAACTCCAATATCTAGCATAGCACCACCTGCTAAATTTTTATTGAAAAATCGATTACTCATGTCGTATTCTTTATAGCTTCCAAAATTCATCTGAATCAGCTTTAAATCTCCAAGATTTCCAGATTCTATTATTTTATTAAGTTCTTTATATATTGGCATGTGGAAAATAGTCATAGCCTCAGCTAAAATAACATGATTTTCTTCTGCAAGTGATATAGCTTCATTAAGCTCGTCACTGTTTAAAGTCATAGATTTTTCGCAGAGAACATGTTTACCAGCTTTTAAGGCTTTTCTCAAATATTCTATATGAGTGTTGTGAGGAGTAGATATGTAGATTATATCCACATTTTCATCTTCAAAAACATCCTCAATTTTATCGTATACTTTTTTTATTCCATATTTTTCGGCAAATTCTAAAGCTTTTTCATGAGTACGATTTGCAACAGAGTATAAACTATCTCCTCTTGAAATCATAGCTTCTGCAAGCTGATTGGCAATAACGCCACATCCTAAAGTTGCCCAATTATATTTTTTCATAGAAAATCTCCTTTTTATTTTTTATTTCATTCTACTTTTATCATAATTTAAAATAAGAATAATAAATGAAGGAATCATTACAAATACAAGCATTAAAACAGATAAAGTTTTAATTAAAGATGCTAAAAATTTTTTCATAAAATCCCCTCCTAATATTTGAATAATATCATAAGATAATTTAGAACAAATAAGCAGTAAAATTCCTATTATGCAAGGAAGTACTTATTCATAAGCGTTCTACCTATAACATCTGTAATCCAGCTATATTTACATATAACATCATCGTATTGAACAAATGCACCTTTTGGAAGAGGAACATTGCTATCTGTCATAGTTTCAATAAGATTTATTAGTTTTAATAACTTTTTCTGATCTGATTCAGAAATTCTATCATCTGCAAAAATCATCTTCTTTATATCTAAATAGTCTGTGTTCTTGTTTATATAATAAGATAATGCATTATCTGAGTTAGAAGAATTAACATTAGTATTAATGTTATCTTTTTTCTTATCTTCTTCAAATTTTGCATAAGAGTTTTGTATTTTATACTCATCCTCTTGTTTTTTATCTTCTTCAGTTTCAAAAGCATTATACTGTTTTATATGCTCTATAGGTGTTGTATATTTATATTTTTTACTTTCTACCTCAGTTTCAAAATTGCCCCTTTTAAATGAAAACTCTGGCATTGAACCTATTTCATCTGCTGGCTGGTCGTATTCTATTCCTTTCTGATACACTTCCATAACCATAACAGTTCCAGTTATAAATTCCTTTGCACACAGATACCCTTTTTCTCCTAGAGAAAGTACTGTTTCTCTGATTTCATCTATACTCATATTTTTTATCTTTTCATCTATAAAATTATCTCTCATTAAAACCTTTCTGTCCTCTATAGCGAATGGTTTTATAAATGAAAGAATATTTTTTTCACTCTGGGTAAGCATTTTATCAACTCCTCGTATAATGTATTTAAATTAATTTTATTTATTATTATACTACACTTTTTGAAAATAATTGAAAAAAACTTGTTAAACCGTCTGATATAATCAATAGAAAAAGAACGAATTTCAGTAATAGGTGACAATATGGTATACTT
>URRU01000281.1 GCA_900550335.1 uncultured Clostridium sp.
ACAGCAGGAATGGTAGATCCAGAAGAAGGGAAAATTGTCTATGCTATAGAAAGTATAATACCAGGATATACAGGACTTGAATTTAAGAAAGAAATAGAAAAAGAATTCAATATACCTTGTGAAGTTGAAAATGATGTAAACTGCGCAGGACTTGGAGAAGCATGGTTAGGCTCTGGAAAGGGAAGTAAAACATCTGTATGTATGACTATAGGGACAGGAATCGGAGGAGCAGTAATAATAGATGGAAAAATACACAATGGTTGCTGCAATAGTGCTGGAGAAATAGGACATACAATAATAGAAGGAAATTCATTCCAGGATTTAGCTTCAACTTCTAGCCTTGTAAAAAAGGTAGCAAGATTAAAAAATATGGACTATAAAGATTTAAATGGTAAAATAATATTTGAAGAGGCAAAAGCTGGAGATGAGATATGTATACTATCTTTAAAAGAAATGATAAGAGTTTTAGCTTTAGGTATTTCTAATGTAGCATACCTTGTAAATCCAGATACTGTAATTCTAGGTGGAGGAATAATGGCTCAGGAAGAGTACATTAGACCAATCTTAGATGAAGAATTAAAGAAAATATTAGTTGAAAGAGTTTATGAAAATACAAGAATAGAATTTGCATATATGAAAAATAGTGCAGGTATGATAGGAGCTCTACGCAACTTTTTAAATAAACACGTGGAGGAATAAATGAGTATACTAAAACAGCTTGAAGAACCAAATTTTAAAGCAACGAAATCTGATAAAGTATTAATTGAGTACATAAAGGAAAATATTGAGGATGTTTTTTATAAGTCGATATCTCAAATATCAAAAGAAAGTGGAATTGGAGAGGCAACTATAACTAGATTTTCTAAAAAAATGGGCTATAGCGGACTACAGGATTTTAAAGTTACATTAGCTCGGGAAATATCAGGATTAAAAAATAGAAAAATTATAAATAGAAGTATAGAAAATGATGAAGGCGTTATGGAAAGTGCCAGAAAATTATTTAATTCTAATATAAGAATATTAGAAAATACTTTTAATATAATAGATGGAAATGATATTGAAAAAGCGACTGATATGATTATAAATGCCAAGAAAGTTTTCTTTATTGGGATAGGATATTCTGGTATGACTGCAGAGGATTCCAATTATAAGTTTTCAAGAATAGGATTTAACTGTATGGCAATGGACAGCAGCCACAATATGATTATGATGGCATCACTTATGGATGAGGAGGATGTTGTTGTAGCTATTTCTCATTCTGGTGAAACAGACGAGATTATAAAAGCAGTTAATATTGCAAAGGCAAATGGAGCGAGCGTTATTTCTGTTACAGAGGATAAGGGCTCTAGGCTTAGAGATATTTCAGATGTTAATCTAGGGTATTTTTCTGGAGAGAGTATACTTGAGACAGGTTCGATTTCTTCAAAGCTGGCACAGTTCTTTATTATAGATCTTGTGTATACTCAGGTTGTTAAAGAGAAGTCAGCTGAGGTTGTTGAGAGAAAGATTAAGACGACTGATGCGATAAAATTGTATAATGAGTAAAAAAGGAATAGCATATAATATTGTATCAACGGTATTATGTGCTTTTTTATTTTATTTTGTATAAATCTATGATATAATCTAAATGTAAAAAAATAATAAAATAAATGTGTAATTGCTAGAAATAATAAAAGGGGTTGTATTCTTTTGATGATATTCGATAAAATCAACAGACAGACAGACAGACAGACAGACAGACAGACAGACTAACAAACAAGTTAGTTTATTTGTTATACATTTTTTTGAATATAAGCACAGTTCTATATTATGTAGATTAAATACATTATAGAAAACTGTGCTTTTTTTGTTTCTATAATTATATGTGATATGGGAGGCGTTGGATGGAAAAGATTTGGATGGAAAAGATAGAAGAAAAAGATAATATAGAATTAATTATAGGTGATTTAAATTGGAATGAAAATGAAACATTTGATTTAGATGTATCGGCATTTTTACTAAATAAAGATAAAAAGTTGGATAGAGATGAGAATTTTATTTTCTATAACAATAAAATAAGTGAAGATGATTCTGTTATATATACATCAGATAATATAACTGGTAATAAAGTCGATGATGAAGAATTAATAGTTGTTAATTTGAATAAAGTGCCGTCAGAAATAGAACGAATATCTATAGTGGCAAGTATACATGA
>URRU01000282.1 GCA_900550335.1 uncultured Clostridium sp.
CTTTATAGAAATATAAAATACCATAATCTACCTGATTCAACCCTTCCAAAATCGTACATAGATGTTCAGTACTATGCATCTGATTTTATAAATCACACCACTGCCCAATCTATCGGACTTGAAAATGCTGTAATAGCCCTTAATCTTGAGGATTCCGTTGCATATCATAATGCTTTAAATGATGCATATTATACTGCCAAAGTTTTTGCATCTATAAATCCTAAAGCTATCAAACCTAATATATATTTATATACAAATTTGTCAGATAGCTCATCTTTTGGCCTAGATCCATTAGATGAGGATGCTTTTTTAGATGAATGCAATGATTTTTGTAAAATATTAAACAGAAATCTATCTAAAGATGAGAAAAAAATTCTCAGCATGGTGCAATATATAAAAGGTAATGTCAACAATGAAGAAATTCTTAGACGACATAATTTAAAGAAAAGATTAAAAAGACGTAAAAAAAGAGACAGGTAATCAAGACCTATCTCTTTTTTATTTTATTTTGCTTAATAGTTCGTTATATGACGTACTTTCTATTCTATAACCAATTCTACAGGACAATGATCTGAGCCCAGAACTTCATTGTGTATTTTTGCGCTTACTAGTCTATCTTTCATGCTTTCAGATGTACAGAAATAGTCTATACGCCATCCTGCATTGTTCTTTCTTGCATTAAATCTGTAAGACCACCAAGAATACATTCCTTCAGCATCTGGGTAGAAATATCTAAAAGTATCTATAAATCCACTTTCTAAGAACTCAGTAAATTTATTTCTTTCTTCATCTGTAAATCCTGCATTTTTTCTATTAGTTTTAGGATTTTTTAAATCTATTTCTTTATGTGCAACATTTAAGTCTCCACACATAACTACTGGCTTTTTAGAATCCAGATTTTTTAGATAATCTCTAAAATCATCTTCCCATTTCATTCTATATTCTAGTCTTTTAAGCTCTGTCTGAGAATTAGGAGTGTACACTGTTACAAAGTAGAAGTCTTCAAATTCTAATGTTATTACTCTACCTTCATGGTCGTGTTCATCTATTCCCATTCCATAGGCTACTGATAAAGGCTTTTTCTTTGTAAATATAGCTGTACCAGAATATCCTTTTTTATCGGCATAATTCCAATAAGATTCGTATCCTTCTGGATTTAAATCTATTTGCCCTTCCTGTAATTTTGTCTCCTGTAGGCAGAATATATCTGCATCTACTTCATTGAAAAAGTCCATAAATCCTTTTGTTACACAGGCTCTAAGACCATTAACATTCCACGATATAA
This sequence comes from uncultured Clostridium sp., assembly GCA_900550335.1. Classification (GTDB taxonomy): domain Bacteria; phylum Bacillota; class Clostridia; order Peptostreptococcales; family Peptostreptococcaceae; genus Peptacetobacter. The sequence goes on from URRU01000282.1 coordinate 1,286, forward strand.
ATTTCATTATTTCTCTCCAATCTATTTTTATTCTTCTATCCTCAACTGTTTTGCTATATCTTCTGGCGGATAAGAGCTAACATACATTCCTGTACTTAATTCAAAGCCACCATAGTTGAATTTTCTAGGGAATATGTGTATATGCAGGTTAAAATATTCCTTAGTTTCTATTCCATTAGGATGTGAATGAACCCATATGTTAAAAGGTATTACTCCAAACATCTTCTTATAATTTGCAAAAATACCCTTAAAAGCATAAGCTAATTCATCTATATCTACTGAATCTAAATTTTCAAATTTTACACCTTTGTTAAAAATTATTCTAACTTCAGTCGGATTTTTACTAGCAGAAGGTATTATAGCAATGAATCTTGTCCCAGAATAAACAAGTCTTTTTTTGTATTCTTTCTCATCATTTATAATATCTTCATATAGATTAGTATTTTCCCATCCATAATAATCATGTGCTACTAATAGCTCCTTATGTATCTCTGGCGGTATAACTGATAAAGCTGTTATCTGGGCATGAGGATGCATTAGCGATGCCCCAGATTTTCTCAAAAAGTTTTTAAATAGATTTACATATTCTATTCCTTTTTGATTTATTAAATATTTATACCTATTTACATATAATTTAAACATTGTTTTAAATTCTTCTTCACTCATATTGAAGAAATTAGCATTGTGTCTACAACTTTCTATTATTACTTCATGAACTCCAAACACTTCATCAGAATCCATATCAACTATAGGATATTTATTTTTTACAGACTTTGCTGCCCATTTTCCATCTACGTATATTTCTTCAGT
>URRU01000283.1 GCA_900550335.1 uncultured Clostridium sp.
ATTACCCATAGATGTTGTTGGGATAATATTACCTTCTTCTGTAATAGCACAAGCTTCTACGATAGCAACATCTAGTTTACCATAGAAACCATAACGTAATAACTGAGCGGATTCACTAAGATGTAAATCGCTATAAGAGATTTCACCAGAGTTTATTAAATTTCTTAATAATTTGTTAGTTTGATATGGCATACGTTTATCGATACCATTAACTTCACAAAGTGCACCATCAAGTTCTGGTCCTACAGAAGCACCTGTATATAAATTAATTTTAAATGGGTGTTCTTTCATGCGTTCAGCAAGAGCCAAAGGCACAGCTTTAGGATAACCAGATGGTGTAAATCCACTAGTTCCCACATTCATGCCTGGTTTAATTAACTCAGCAGCTTCTTGTGCACTGACAATTTTCGCATGCAAAGCTTTATTACGCACACGATCTAAAATGTCAATCATTAAAAATTCTCCTCCTTACCAAAATATATTGTTGCATTATTATGTCGTGTTCCATTATATCATTGTCTAATACGATAATCAAAGATTATTGTATCATTTATGAAATAAATTTTTTTATTTATAATTTTTCAATAAAAAATAAATAAAAATTATATTTTAGATATTAATTGGATATAATAGAAAAAACGGTTTCTTGCTAAAAGCTATTTAAAACCTAGTAAGACAGTCAAAAGTAGCCCTTTACTAAAGCAAAAAATTGGTATAATATATTTGTATAAAGTGTATATATTTTAAGGTGGGAAAAGCTATATAAAATAAATACAAAGGAGAAAAATATTATGATAAAATTTGATGCTTCACATGCATGTAAAATGGAAGAAATATTAGCTTATCAGGATAGAGTTAATGTTCTTCACAAAGAAATAGTAGAAAAAACAGGGGAAGGAAATGACTTCCTAGGATGGGTAGATTGGTATAAAAACTACGATAAAGAAGAATTTGAAAGAGTAAAAGAAAGTGCTAAATACATAAGAGAAAACTGCGACGTATTCCTTGTTTGTGGTATAGGTGGATCATACTTAGGTGCTCGTGCAGCTATAGAAATGATAAACGGATTATACGCTGACAAAAAACCAGAAATAATATTCGTTGGTAACACATTCTCTTCTACATACATAGCACAGGTTATGAAATATATAGAAAACAAAGAAGTTTGTGTAAATGTTATATCTAAATCAGGAACAACAACTGAAACAGCTTTAGCATTCCGTTTATTAAAACAGTTCATGGAAAATAAATATGGAAAAGACGAAGCTAAAAATAGAATATTCGCTACAACTGATAAATCAAGAGGTACATTAAGAGCAATGGCTGATAAAGAAGGATATGCTACTTTCGTAATACCAGATGATATAGGTGGTAGATATTCTGTTATAACTCCAGTTGGTCTATTACCAATAGCAGTTGCAGGAATAAATATAGATGATTTAATGGCAGGAATGGAAGAAGCTTACCATGATTTAGAAGATCCAGACCTTACTAAAAACCCAGCTTACGCATATGCAGCAGCTAGAAGAGTTTTAGAAGGAAAAGGTAAAAATGCAGAAATGTTCGTAACTTACGACTTAAATACAACAATGCTTGCTGAATGGTGGAAACAGTTATTCGGTGAATCAGAAGGTAAAGATGGAAAAGGTGTACTACCATGTAGTGCTACATTCTCAACAGACCTTCATTCATTAGGTCAGTTTGTTCAGGATGGAACTAAATGCTTATTTGAAACATTAGTTTTATTCGAAAATCCAATAGAAGATGTTATATTCCCTTCAGATGAAGAAAATATGGATGGAATGAACTACTTAGCTGGTAAAAGCGTTGATTGGATAAATAAAATGGCAATGCAGGGAACATTAGATGCTCATGAAAATACAGGTGGAGTACCAAACCTTTTAATAACTGTAAAAGATATGAGTGCTAAGAGCTTTGGATACTTATGCTACTACTTCTTCAGAGCTTGTGCAATGACTTGCTACATGTTAGACATAAATCCATTCAACCAGCCAGGTGTTGAAGTATACAAAAAGAACATGTTCAAATTATTAGGAAAAAATTAATAATTAGATATTAATAATAAAATTATATT
>URRU01000284.1 GCA_900550335.1 uncultured Clostridium sp.
CTACTTCAAATTCAACTTTCTGTCCTTCTTCTAATGATTTGTATCCTTCAGTCTGTATAGCTGAGAAATGTACGAATACATCGTCTTCTCCTTCTACAGATATAAATCCAAATCCTTTTTCGTTGTTAAACCATTTTACTACACCAGTTTTCATAATTAGTAAATCCTCCTAGAACTAAAACACTTAAGCTATTTAATTATATTTATTCAATAATTTTATAAAATAAGCATTAAATAAATATCAACTAAATAAGCCTATATCTAATATTAACATACAACTTACTTTTATGTCAAATATTATTTATTTTCTGATTTTTAATGTATTTAACTTTTTTTAATGTATTTGCAATGTATTCATACATTTATAGTTTTATAATAAATTTTCAACATATATTTTAATTTTATGTTATTATATCATCGTCATACAATATTTTTTTATTTTACATAATCAAATCGTCTTTAAAATTGAATTTAAGAGGCTTATATAGTATGATAATATTATTGTTAAGAAAAATATTTAGGAGGATAAAATGCAGAAAAAAATTGCAGCAATCAATGATCTTTCAGGAATTGGCAAATGTTCACTTACAGTTGCTATACCTATAATTTCAGCGTTAGGAGTACAATGCTGCCCTCTTCCAACAGCTATTCTTTCATCTCAGACTGGTTATCCACACTTTACATTCTTGGATTTCACATCTGAAATGAAAAATTATACAGATACATGGAAAAAATTAAATCTTTCTTTTGATACAATTTACAGTGGATTTTTAGGTTCTATAGAGCAGATAGACCTTGTTATAGAATTTATATCTAAAAATCCAAACGCTTTTATTGTTGTAGACCCTGTTATGGGAGATGAAGGGCAAATATATTCTGTTTTCTCAGAAAAAATAATTCATGAGATAAAAGAATTGGTTAAGCTTGCTGATTTAACAACACCTAATATAACAGAAGCCTGTTTACTTACTGGCAGAACAAATGAGTACGATAATCTAAGCAGAGCAGATATTGAAGATATAGCTAAACAAATATCTGATATGGGACCTTCAAAGGTTGTAATAACAGGAATACATGAAGATAATAAAAAAACAATAACAAACTTTGTATACGACAAAGATACAGATAAAAAGACATTTATATCAAAGGACTACCTAAAATCATCTTATAGTGGAACTGGTGATATATTCGCTTCTATTGTGAGTGGAATGATTACAGGTGGATTTGATTTTGAGTTTGCTGTAAATACTGCGGTAGATTTCGTTACAAATGCAATAGAATATACTTCTAATTTCGATATAAGTAGAAATGACGGGGTTATGTTTGAATATTATTTACAGGATTTAACAAAGTTAGGTGCAGAAGTTTTTGAAAGAGAAAAAAATGACTAAATAATAAATTTTATGAGTTAGGGGTGATAAATTGTCTATTCTTTCAGGTAAAACAATACTTATTCTTACTGCTGGGTTTGGTGCTGGGCATGTAAGTGCTGCCAATGCTATAAGAGATGCTATTTTAAAAGATGATGAAAATGTAAATATAGTAATAAGAAACTTCATAGATGCAAGTGTTCCAAAGCTAAATAAGCCTATGGTAAAATTCTATGAAAATAATACAAAATATACACCAGAATTATATAACTGTTACTATTATTTAAAAAAATCCTTCTCTTCAAAGTACGATATAGCTCATAAAGTTTATACACCAAAGTTATCTAAATTTATAGAGGATTTAAATCCAGACCTTATAATTTCAACATTTCCTCTAGCAGCTGCATGTGTAAATAACTTCAGAAATTCTGATGAAGGTTATTTTATACCTGCTGCAACAGTAATTACAGATGTTGTCGATAGTATGGAGTGGATTTTTGAAAATACAGAGCTGTATTTTGTTCCATCTATTGAAATAAAAAATAGATTTATGCAGAGGGGAATTTCTCCAGACAAGGTTGAAGTTGTTGGAGTGCCTATAAGTAGTAAATTCAGAGTTGAAGAAAAAGAACATTTCCCAGGAAAATATAGAATAATTATCCTAGGTGGAGGTCGTGGACTTTTTGATATATCAGAAGATTTTATGAGATGGA
>URRU01000285.1 GCA_900550335.1 uncultured Clostridium sp.
AGACCTTTTAATCTATCCTTTTCCATTTTCATTGTATTTACTCTTATTGCAGTAGTCTTTTTCTGCTCGTAGCTTTTTATAAAATCGTCAAACTCGTCTCCTAAAAGCTCCTTAACATCGTTTAAAAATCTTTCTGGTAAATTCATCTTTTTCCCTCTCTATTTTTATATTATAAAATTATCATACTAACCTTTATTTATAATTTATTATCTTTATTTAAATATTTATTATCTATATTGTTTTAATATTTATTATCTACTTTATTTTAAGATTTATCATATCTTTAATTCCAATAATTTATTTTACACTATTGATGTTATTTTCTTCAACTCTTATCATAATTTGAGTAATATAATCTTTCATATCTGAAATAGCAAAGTCGTTCATACCTATTTCAAAGGAATATCCAACAAGTGTTAGATTATTTTCTTCTGCGTATTTTACAATTTCACCATAAAAATTGGGTAGTGTATCCCAATCCCCCATGTGATATGCACAAATATATTTTCCTTTTGGTTTGATTATTGTGTTTTTAGTATTTTTAGACTCCATATCTTCTAGCATCTCGATAAAAAGCCCGTCGTACTCTTCAAACTCTCCCCTTTTTATCTTATCCACTGATACAAAACTACCTATTCCCTTACAATACTCGTCAACAGTCCAAACATCTTTTATATGTGTTATTAGCTGTTTTAAATCATCGTCTTCAAATTTAAAAGGTGTAAAGAAAAATTTTTGCTCTTCACAATCAATAACTTTTATAGAATTCTTTTTCCTTACCTCATCACATTTATTTAACTTATTTAACTTATCCTCAAGTACTTCTCTTCTTCTATTTAATGTCCTTATTTCACGATCTATCTCATTTATTTTTGCATCCGCTATTTCTTTAAAATTCTCTTCATTTGGACTATCTATATATTTCTTTATCTCATCAAGTCCCATATTTAGTTCTTTCAACATCTTTATATACTCAAAATCCACACCTTGCATATAATCATAATATCTATAACCATTATCCCCTTTATAATCTGGAGAAAAAATTCCAATCTCGTCGTAATAGTGCAGAGTTCTCTTATTTACATTGTGTAATTTTGCAAATTGAGACACAGTTAATTTTATTATTTCATTTTCTCTAAAATTTTTCATATTCCCTCCTTGACTCTACAGTTACTGTATACTTTATATTAATTATATCGTAATAAAGCGGAAATGAAATAGAAGAATAAATAAAATTTAGGAAAAGAGGTATTTAAAATGGAAAAAGATAAAAAAATAGAAAAAGAAATAGTATTTGAAGATTACAACGAAAGCCACAGAGAAAAATTATTCGATATAATAAGAAAAACTTGGAACTATGACCAGTTTGCTTCACCAAAAATAGCGAAAAAATTATCTGTTATATTCCTTTATAGCTGTTTAGCTCAGCAGACTTTCACTAAGGTTGCACTTATAGACAACACTCCTGTTGGTGTAATAATGGCTAGAAATAAGAGTAAGGAAAAATCTAATATAAAATATAAATTTAAACAGTTTATGTCTATAATCTCTCTTATGATTTCTAAAGAAGGAAGACAGACATCTAAAATATTTAAAGGTGTAAGTGATACAGATAAAGTTATTTTAAATGAATCTAATAGAGATTATTCTGGTGAGCTTGTGTTCTTCGCAATCGACTCTGATTGTAGAGGTATGGGTCTTGGAAAAAAATTATTCTCTAAAGCTAAAGAATATATGAAATCTGATGGTATGAACAATTTCTACTTATTTACTGATACAACTTGTAACTTTGGATTCTATGAGCACAATGGTATGACTAGAAGAGGAGAAAAAAGAGAACAGGTAGAAGTTGATGGACAGAAAGCAGATATGAAGTTCTTCATTTATGACTTCGATTTATAAGATAGATTCAAAAGAAAAATGAAGGCTGTTGCAATTAATGCAATAGCCTTTTTAAGTGAGTAATCACAATTATTTTATCTCCAGTCCTCAGCGCCCCAATTATTTGAAAAACATTTAAATGTATGGGGCGCTTGCGGAATTGTCGATGCAAATTAATTTGTGATTACTCACTTAAATACC
>URRU01000286.1 GCA_900550335.1 uncultured Clostridium sp.
AAAAAACAAATATAAAATGATAGGAATATTGTTTTTCTATTATTGTATTTCAATGTTTATATTTATTATTCTAATTTACATTATTTTGTGCTTATATCTATTATTTTGAGTACTTACAAACACCATCTAGGTATGTATTGTATACATTTAGTGAATCGTCTATAACTACAAAGTCGGCAGGTAGTCCAGGTTTTATAGATCCGCATTTGTCGTCTATGTTGCAACTAACTGCTGGGTTGTAAGATGCCATTTTTATAGCTTCTTCTAGTGTAGCTATGTTCCAATCTACTACATTTTTTATCGCATTGTTCATGCTAAGAACACTTCCTGCTAGGCTTCCTGTTAAAAGTCTTGCTGTTCCATTTTCAACTATTACATCAAATTCTCCAAGAGTATACTGTCCATCTTCCATAGCTCCAGCTCTCATGCAGTCTGTTATAAGAACTATGTTTTCTCTTGTTTTAGCATTCATCATAATATTTGCGGCTACAGGGCTTACGTGATGTCCATCGCATATAAGTTCAGCAAATGTGTTTTTAAGCTCCATAGCAGCCCCTACCATACCAGGTTCTCTGTGTGTAAGAGGACTCATACCGTTGTATGTATGAACAAATACATTTGCTCCAGCACCTACAACCCTTTTAGCCTCTTCAAATGTAGCAGCACTGTGTCCAAGTGCAACAGTTACACCATTTTTTGTTGCATATTCTGCAAACTCAACAGCACCTTCTCTTTCTGGAGCAATAGCTATTTTCTTTACTAAATTTCCAGATTTTTCCTGCCACTGGTCTAATATTTCTGAAGTAGGGTTTATAAAGTATTTTTTATTCTGAGCACCTTTATATTTTTCAGTGAAACAAGGTCCTTCTAAGAATATACCCTGTATTTTTGCACCTTCTACATCGTTGTATACGTTTTTGATGTTTTCTACAGATTCATCAAGTCTTTCTACAGAATCAGTAAGTGTAGTAGGTAAGAAGCTAGTTACACCAAACTGTAGAAGTCCTTTTGATATAGTTTTTATTGCTTCTGGAGTGTTGTCCATAACATCTGAGTTTAAAAGCCCATGTATGTGTGTATCTACAAAACCAGGAGCTATGTATTTTCCTGAGAAATCTACAATTTCAGCAGACTCAGGTTTTTCTTTCTGAAAATGACCAAATTTACCGTCTATTATAGATAAATATCCATTTTCCTCAATTCCATAATTCATAAAAAATTTATCAGCGTAAATATAAGTTTTCAAAACGGCCTCCTAAAAATTTTAAAATTTTATCGCTATCTAAATACGTATATATTTTAATAGTTATCTATATAAACACTTATTACCGAAATGTTTATTATCTAAATGCTTATTTATTTAAATATTTTTTATTTATCTTACGTGTCTTATTTTGTAAACAAATTTATCACTTCTAGCGACACTTAGAGTAAATTCGATAACGATATTGTTGTCATTGTAAGTAGTACGAAGTAGCTTTAAACATGCTGAATCTACAGGAACATCTAAAAGTTTAGATTCCTTATCAGATACGATACCAGCAGAGAACTCTTCGTCTGCTACTTTTATTATTTCGTTATAATCATCTTTAAAAATTTCGTATAAAGGTCTTTCTACAACCTTTTCTTCAGTCAATCCTGTAAATTCAGTGAATGGAAGATAAGTTCTTTCAAGCATCATAGGAATATCGTCTGCAAGTCTAAGACGAACTATTTTTATCATCTTATCTCCAGGAGTTATACCTAATTTTTCGGCAAAATAATTAGTGCTTTCAAGGATTTCAAATGAAAGAACATTTGTTGTAGGAGTTTTGCCCTGAGATTTCATATGATCTGTAAAACTGTAGCTGTCCATAAGATTCTGTGACTGCTGGTTTAGAGCAGATACAAATGTACCCTTGCCATGTCTTTTATATATATACCCCATATGTTCTAAATCCGCCATTGCAAGTCTAACAGTTGTTCTACTAACTCCGTACTCATCGCAAATCTTTCTTTCAGATAGCATCCTATCGTTTGGCTGCATTTCAGTTTCTATTTATGATAAGAGCCTTACGGAAGATGCAAAGCT
>URRU01000287.1 GCA_900550335.1 uncultured Clostridium sp.
ATGGGTTATTTTTTTTGCAATTAATTAGTGTTGCACTTGATATTGTAATTTATCATATAAAATTATAAATTGGGGTGTAAGTATGAATAAGTTAAATGAAATATTAGAGTATAATAAAATGTTTGTAGAAAATAAAGAATATGAGAAATACAAAACAACAAAATATCCAGGTAAAAAATTAGTAATTTTATCTTGTATGGATACACGATTAATGGAATTATTACCAAAGGCACTTAATTTGAAAAATGGAGATGCTAAAATAGTAAAAAATGCAGGGGCTACTATAATGCATCCATTTGGAAGTATAATAAGAAGTATTATAGTTGCAATTTATGAATTTAATACAGATGAGGTATTAGTAATTGGACATAAAGGATGTGGAATGAGCACTATAGATGGTGAAACTACAATTAATAAAATAGTTGAACGTGGGGTATCGAGAGAAACAATAGAAACATTGACGAACTCAGGTATAGATATAAAGAAGTGGTTACATGGGTTTGATTCTATAGAACATTCAGTATTAGAAAGTATAGAGTTAATAAAAAAACATCTATTGGTACCTAAAGATGTAAAAGTGCATGGTTTAATAATGGATCCTGAAAGTGGAAAATTAGAAGTAATAAGTGAAGATTATTAAAAAATAAAAAAAAATTTTAAAAATGTGTTGACATAATTATTGGGCATTGATATAATAAATCTTGTCTTGGAGAGATGGTCGAGTTGGTTTAAGGCACCGGTCTTGAAAACCGGCGTGCGTGTGAGCGTACCCAGGGTTCGAATCCCTGTCTCTCCGCCATAAGTGGAGAATTACTCAAGTGGCTAAAGAGGCTCCCCTGCTAAGGGAGTAGGCTGGATAATACTGGTGCGAGGGTTCGAATCCCTTGTTCTCCGCCAAAAGCATCTAACCTTTGTTAGATGTTTTTTTGCGTTTAAATAAAAGATATAGGTGCTAGTAATATTAATACATATATTTACAGTGTAAAAAAGATTTAATTCCAAATTTTCCATAATTAATAATTGTAAACGTAATATTTAAATGGTATACTTTTATATAGTTAAGATAGTATAACTTAAAATGGGAGGGTAATAAATGGAAAAGAAATATGTTGTAGGTGTAGATTTAGGGGGAACTAAAATTTACACAGCTTTAGTAGATTTAGAAGGAAATATTATAAAAGAAAAAACAGTTGAAACTTTAGCTAATGAAGGCGAACAAGCTGTTATGGGAAGAATAATAGATACTATTAATTATGTTATAGATGGAACTGATAAAGATTCAATAAGATCAATTGGAATCGGTTCTCCAGGTCCGTTAGATGTTAAAAATGGTATTATAATTCAAAATTCAAATTTACCTTTTAAAAACTTTGCAATAGTAAAGACAATAAGGGAAACATATGATTTACCAACTTATTTAGATAATGATGCTAATGTTGCTACATTAGGAGAGTTTATGTTTGGTGCTGGAAAAGGTACTGAAAACATGGTATTTATTACAGCAAGTACAGGAATCGGTGGCGGAGCTGTTTTAAATGGAAAATTATTCAGAGGAGCTACAGGAAATGCATTAGAAGTTGGACATACAATAGTTGCAACTGAAGGGCCTAGATGTGGATGTGGAAACGTTGGATGTGCAGAGGCATTTGGTTCAGGTACAGCAATTGGTAAGAGAGCTAAAGAAGCTGTAGCAAGTAATGTAGAAACAACATTAAAGAACTATGAAGATGTAACGGCTAAAGAAGTATTTAAAGAAGCAGCTAACGGAGATAGAGTTGCTAAGAATATATTAGAAACTTCATTAACTTATCTTGGAATAGCGGTAGCTAATACTATAACTAACTTTGACCCAGAAAAAGTTGTTATTGGTGGTGGAGTAGTTAATGGTGGAGATATAGTGTTAGACACTATAAGAAAAGTAGTTTCAGAAAGATGCATGAAAACTTTTGTTGAAAGCTGTACAGTAGAAAAGGCTGTTTTAGGTGGAAAAGCAGGAGTTTTAGGAGCTGCAGCTTTAGCAATAACTGAACAATAATAATAATTTTAATAAAAGCT
>URRU01000288.1 GCA_900550335.1 uncultured Clostridium sp.
TTACAATAGTTTTTTTTATTTTTTCTATACTACAAGCATATACTTCTATTTACTATACACATATATTCCCCTTAATCTCTTCAAATTTTTTATCTCCAATTCCTTTGACATTCTTTAAATCCTCTATGCTTTTAAATCCACCATTTTCTTCTCTATAGGTTATTATTTTATTTGCAGTAGCCTCTCCAACTCCTGGAAGTGTATCTAGTTGCTCAAGTGTAGCAGTATTTAAATTCACAAGTCCACCTTGTCCCTGTTCACTACCTCCTGCTGTTTGTGTAGACGCACCAGATACTCCCCCACCTGCATTTACATCATTAGGAATTTGTTCACCTTGTTTTGGTATTACATAATGCTTTCCATCCACCAATTTTTCTGCTAAATTAATCGCATTCATATCTGCACCCTCTACAATTCCTCCCATAACCTTTATGGCATCAGATAACCTGTCTTCTGAGCTCATGGTAATAACCCCTTCTGTTTTAACTGCTCCACTTATATATACAGTTACCTCTGTGGTTGGGGAATTATTTGTGCTCTGAGAAGAATTGTTATCTTGTTTTGAATTTGAGCTTTCTTTTTCAATATCCTCGCTCTGAGCAATCTCATACCTTGCATTTCCCTCATTTTCAAAAATTTTAATCCCTGCAATTGCACATAATCCAATAATAATAGCTGCAAAGATAAATGTTTTTTTATTTTTTTCCATTTTATCACTCCTTTCATTTTTATTATTGACACAACTATGTTATACTAAAAAAGTATATTTGAATTTAATTGGAGGTTTTTTAATGAAAAAAATATCTTCAGTATTAATAGCCTTTCTTTTAGTATTTGCCTCAGTTTTTACATCAATAGGAAATGTATTTGCTGAGCAAAAGGTAGTAAATCTTGAGGCTAAAAGTGCTGTTTTAATGGATTACGAAACTGGTAAAGTTCTTTATCAGAAAAATGGAAATGTAAAAATTTATCCAGCCTCTACTACAAAGGCATGGACTGCTTATTTAGTTATAAAAAATGTTCCAGACTTAAATGAAAAAATAACTATAGGCGACCTTCCTTATATAGAGCCATCTAGTATGTTTCTAAAAAAAGGAGAAACTTTTACAGTAAAGGAATTACTTACTGCCCTTATGGTTCATTCTTGTAATGACGTAGCTTATGTTTTAGCTGAGCATGTAAGTGGATCTATTCCAGAGTTTGCCGACCTAATGAATAAAGAGGCAGAAGCAATAGGTTGTACTGGTACTCATTTTAACAATCCAAATGGACTACCTGATACAAACCACTACACAACTGCAAAGGATATGGCTTTAATAGCTAGAAAATGTATGTCTGATTCAGTATTTAGAGAAATTGTAGCTACTAAATCAGTAAAATTCAAACCTACTAAGCAATATCCTCATGAAAGAGTTTATACAAACTCTAATAAATTCCTTACTTCTCATCAAAAGATAATGTATAGAGGTAAAAGAATAGATATAAAATATGATATTGTAGACGGTATAAAAACTGGATTTACAAATGCTGCAGGAAAATGTCTTTTAACTAGTGCAGTTAAAGATAATCAAAGAATTATATCTGCAGTATTTAATTCAACTAATGAAGGAATTTATGTAGATTCTAGAACTCTTATCGATTATGGGTTTGAAAACTATGATTCATTCACTATAATGGATAAATCTGATTATGTAGATTCTAAGAGAAAGTGGTTCTCTAAACAGAAAAAACTTATGTATCAACCTAAAGAAAGTTATACAGTAGTACTTCCTGAGGGACAGACTGTTACAGATGAGTTCACTTTCAAAACAGACCTACAGGATACTTCTCTTCCAATAAGCTCTGGAGATAAGGTTGGGGAATTTTATATATATAAAAACGGAGAAAAATTTAAAACTATAGACTTAGTTGCAAAAAATGATGTAACTAGTAAATTTGCATTTTTAACTGAAAATACTTTCTTTAGAGTTCTTTTAAGTATTTTAAAAGTAGCTATTGTTGCATTGCTTCTTTTCCTTGTATACAAACTAGCTAGAAAATACTATAG
>URRU01000289.1 GCA_900550335.1 uncultured Clostridium sp.
AATTACTTCTGGCTCTCTCTTAAATAAGAATTCACCTTTTCTAACAGAGCAATTAACTCCAACTCTTTCTAATATCGCGCTAAACTCATCCTTTGCATTTAACACTACAAAGTTAGCATCCTTACCTACTTCTATACCATATTTATCCTGTATATGAAGAGTTTTAGCTCCATTTACTGTAATTAAATCTAATGCATTTTTAATTTCTTCAAATGACATCATCTGGCAAATATGAATACCTGCATCTAAAATATTCATTAAATTCCCATTACCAAGCGGATACCAAGGATCTGAAATAGAATCTTGTGCAAAACATACATTAATTCCAGCATCATTTAATTCTTTAACCCTTGTAAGGCCTCTTCTTTTTGGATATGTATCATATCTTCCCTGTAAATGAATATTCTCTGTCGGGCATGATATTATATTTATACCTGATAATGCTAAAAGTTTAAATAATTTAAAAGTATATGCATTATTGTATGAACCCATAGCACAGGCATGACTTGCTGTTGTAAGCTCTCCTATTCCATTCATATATGACTCAGCAGCTAATAATTCAAGGAATCTTGACTGTTCGTCATCTGTTTCATCGCAGTGAACATCGATTAATTTATTGTATTTCATTGCAAGCTCTACAGTTTTCTTTACAGATTTTTCTCCCATTTCTCTTGTAAATTCAAAATGAGGTATAGCTCCTACTACATCTGCACCCATTTTTAAAGCTTCTTCTACTAATTTATCTCCATCTTTAAATGAGTACATTCCCTCCTGAGGAAATGCTATAATCTGTATATCAACTAAATCCTTTACCTCTTCTTTTAACTCCATTATTGCTTTTAGACAAGTAAGGTTTGGATCTGTTACATCTACATGAGTTCTAAGGTATTGAGTTCCGTATAATATTTCTTTTTTTAAAGCAATTCTTGCTCTTTCTTTTATTTCTTCCTTTGTCATTTTTGATTTTGTTTCAGACCATCTTTGAATTCCTTCAAATAAAGTTCCTGTTCCATTAGTTGCTCCGTCCATACGTGCTGTATATACATAATCTAGGTGAATATGTGGGTCTACATAAGGTGGAACAACTAAATTTCCTTTTAAATCGTAAATTTCTACATCTTTATATTTTTCTGAAAGATTTGCACCTATTTCTTTATATTTTCCATCTTCAACAAATAAGTCTACTAGGTCTTCTCTTCCTTTTAATCTAGCATTTTTAAATAATTTAACCTTCAAATTAATACTCTCCCTTCTATTCTTTTATAGTGTTTATTTTTTATGTTTTCTTAGTTAGCTACATCCAAAGTCTAACATTAAAATATACACTCGTCATTGTACTAATCATACAATAATTTTTTAATATAACTGTGCACATAAATAACATATTTTTTAGTCTTTATTTGTATCTTTTGCACATTGTAATTTGATGTTTATAAGGTATATACTTATATTGATATAAAATTTATAGAAAATAAAAGTATTCACTGTATAAAAAGTATAAAAAATCTTAATAAAAATGTTTTAATAACAAAATGGGGCTATTATTATGTACGAAAAGTATAAAATGAAAAATATGACATGGCAGGAATTTGCAAATAAAAAAGATAATGTAATTATATTACCAATAGGTGCTACAGAACAACATGGACCACATCTACCTACTTGTGTGGATTCTGTTTTAGCAGAAGAATTCGCCTATAGAGTAGCTGAAAAAATTGATGGTGTAGTTGCTCCAACTCTTTCATACGGTTATAAATCAAAACCTTTAAGTGGTGGAGGTCCTTTATTCCTAGGAACTATTGATTTAAACGGAGCTACACTACAGGCTTTAGTAATGGATATAGTTGATGAATTTGTTCGTGATGGATTTACAAAGATATTTATATTAAGCGCCCATTTTGAAAATGAAGCCTTTATTGTAGAGGCTATGGATTTATGTTCTGCAAAATATGGAGATAAAGTACAACTACTTCTTACAAATTGGTGGGACCCAATGTCACCTGATGTAATAGATAAAGTATTCGATGAAGTTCCTTTCCC
>URRU01000290.1 GCA_900550335.1 uncultured Clostridium sp.
CTGTTATTTTACTTTAATCTAATTCTCACTCTTATATGTTATAATAAATTTACGAGATAAATTTCAAAAGAGGTGACAAAATGGAAGAATTATACAGAGCAATAGAAGAAAAAATAAAAGCATCAGGATATACTGGACTTTTCACTGGTGAAGAGGTTTACAACGATATATGCGATGAAATAGAGGACAAAGAAAACGGAACATATCTTTTATTATCTAAAAAAGATAACGGAGATGTATTCACTTACAACGTTTCTATATTCGATGACAACTTCAACCTTTCTGTTCTTAAAATAAACAGTGGGGATGAAGAATTTATCATAAACTTCGATGAATAAGATTAATACGATAAGAATATGGTAAAAATACGATAAATAAAATTTGGGAGGTATCATTATGAGTGTAAATCACGGTGCAAATTTATATGAACTTTCCGCAAAATACGGATTTTCAAAAGAGGACTTCATGGATTTCAGTTCAAATATAAATCCATTTGGCTCTTCAAAAAAGGCTAAACAGTATGTAATAGACAACATAGACATGGTTTCAATGTATCCTGATCCAGAATACGTTGAATTAAAAAAATCTATATCAACATATTGCAAATGCAACAGCGAAAATATAGTACTTGGAAGTGGTGCAACTGAGCTAATCTCTTCATTTATCGGCACAGTTAATCCTAAAAAAGCAGTACTTGTGTCTCCAGCCTATTCTGAATATGAAAAAGAATTAAACAAAATCGGCTGCGAAATAAAAAAATACTACTCTAAAAAAGAAAATAACTTTGAAATAAATCCTATAGATTTAGCAAATATTGTCAAAGAAGGTGGATACGAACTTCTTATAATTTGTAACCCTTGCAACCCTACAGGATTCGCATTTTCTAAGGAAGAGATAAGAGAAATAGTATCTACTTGTGGATGTTATGTGATGATTGACGAAACTTATGTTGAGTTTACAGATACATCAAAATACTCTTCTACTCCACTTGTAGACGAGTTCGACAATTTATTTGTGATAAGAGGGACTTCTAAGTTCTTCTCTACTCCTGGTATCAGACTTGGATACGGACTTATTTCAAATGAAAAGGTTAAAGAAGCTATAAATAAAAGACTTGACCTTTGGAATATAAATGTTGTCGCATCTAGAATGGGTGAGATTATGTTTGTCGATGATGATTTCATAAACGAAACTATCGAGCATATGAGCAAGGAGAGAGATTATCTTGAAAGTGAACTGAGATTTCTTCCAGGTGTTAAAGTTTATAACACTTATGGAAACTTTGTTCTTTGTGAGATAGTTGATAGAAGAATGACAGCAGAAGAATTGAGAAATGATCTGATTCCTGAAAGAATAATAATAAGGGATTGTGCATCATTTGATGGATTGGATGAGTATTTCTTTAGGGTTTGTATATTAAAACCTGAGGAAAATATCTTATTGATTTCTGAATTAAAAAAAATATTTGGATAATTTAAAATGGATTGGTGCGTTTTACCAATCCATTTTATTATATATTTTATTTTTCGAAGTCTATTGTAAATTTCATTCCACCAACCTGAACTGTGTCCTTTCCTACTAGTACTTCTGCGTTTACTAGTACTACGTTGTCGTATAATCTAATCCTACCTGAAGATAAGGGTCTTGTCCTTACTTTAGAGGACGGAAAACTTATAATAGAAAAAGAACACCCTGATGAATAAAAAAATTGATGCTATCGCACAAACGTTTTTAAATGTTCTGTAACAGCAACATTTTGTTTATTATAAAGTTAAAAATAATTTCAAATACTTTCTAGAAGTATCTCATCATAGTTTTCCGGAAAACCTATTAATTTTAAATTTATTTCATTTTTATAATTTTCTATAACATCTTTTATTCTTGATACAAATTCTATTCTATCATCTTTGTTGGGTAATGATTTTACAATAGCAACTATATAGGCATACAATGTATCATTAATTACATCTGAATATTTTCTAAGAAAGAATGGACTTAATTTTATTGGTGGATTTAAAACCGTATTGTAT